>JAERMP010000272.1 GCA_016844515.1 Thermoleophilia bacterium
ACCCGTTGCCGGAGGGCGTCGAGAGTCGGGGCGTCGTATCGCCGTCGGAGCTGGCGTCCCTGTATCGACGCGCGGCGTGCCTCGTCTACCCGAGCCTCTACGAGGGGTTCGGCATGCCGCCGCTCGAGGCAATGGCCTCGGGCTGTCCCGTCGCCGCGTCGCATGCGGGCGCGATCCCGGAGGTGTGCGGTGACGCCGCTGTCCTCTTCGACCCCACCGACGTCGACGCGATCGCAGCAGCGATCCTCCAGGTCGACGAGCGGAGGGAAGAGCTCTCCGAGCGCGGGCTCGCCCATGCGGCCGGGTTTACCTGGGACGAGACGGCACGTAAGCACGAGGCGTCCTATGTCGCGGCGGCTACCGCAGCGCCCTGAGGTACGACCAGGACGCCCTGAGACCGCGCGGGCGCGCAACTGCGACAACGGCGACGTATGCGACGAGGCCCGCGAGCGTCGCCGCAAGGGAGCCAAGAACGAGACTTGCCGGGAAGAAGGCAACGACCGTGAACACCGCGACGGTCGCTGCGGCAACGGCAACACCGCGCACGCCTTCTGACAGAGCGCCGAGCTCCCGAAGCAGCGCAACCAGGACGGCGAACGTCGAGAGCGTGAGTGCAATGGCGAGTCCGTCGAGGTCGAGGAGATCCGCAAAGACCCAGGCGAGGAGCACCTGCAGCATGAGCGCCGCAGCGCCGATCCAGGGGAGCGGCCGCAGGCGCTCGGCGACGAACGCGAGCGGAAACGCGACGTTGACGCCGACCGACGCGATCATCCACGGGCTCAGCACGACAACGAGCCGGGCAACCTCCTGGCCGACGTCTCCCCCGTACGCGTCGCCCAAGACGCCCTCGACGATTCCGCCGCCCGCAAGCGCAAACGCTCCGACCGCGGCGCCTATCACCGTCAGCGCAACCCACGACGCCGAGACGACGTGTCGAGCCGCGACGCCTGGGCCGAGTCCGGTGCGCGTCAGTGGAACGGACGAGACGAGGCCGATGGAGAACGCTGTTACGGAGACGAGCGTCGCCGCTGCGAGGTATGCGTAGCCGAAGCTCGTGACCGCGCCGGCACCGAGACGGCCCGCGAAGGGCAGGCATACGACATAGAGCAGCTGCAGCGCAATCGGGAGCGACGCGGCGGCCGCGAATACGCCGAGTCGCGAGGACAACGGGAGCCCGGCCGGGCGCACCGCTGTCGCGGGCATGCTCGATCGTCGCGCCCGCCAGGCGAGAACGACGGCCGGAACGAGAAGCGCGACGACGCCGTTCAGCGCCATTCCCCACCCAACGGCGACGATCCCTTCCGAATCGACGAGCGCGAGGATCAGGACGAGCCCAACCGCGCTCCCCGCTGAATACCCGAGCGCCGCAGTCGCGTAGTCGTCGAGAGCCGCGAGACCGCTCGCCGCGAGGCCGGCAAAGAGATGTGCGACGGCGGCGGGAACCATCCAGCGCAGTGCTTCAGCACACGCATCCTGGGCGACGTCGGAGCCGTCGCCGGTAAGGAGGCCGGCGATCGGGTCGGCGGCGAGCTCGACGACGAGCAACAAAGGCACGGCGACGACCGTCAGCGCCGCCGCAAATCCGGCGATGTTCCCAGCCAGGCGCCGCTCGTCCCGCGCACGGGTCAGCGCGGGGAGTACAGCGATGCGGACGGATTGGGCCGCGAGGGCAATGACGATGAAGACCCCGTACGCGGCGAAGAACCCGTCGGTCTCGTCGGTGCGGCCGAACTCGCGGGCGATGACAATCCCGACGATCGCCGCAAAGCCCGAAACGACGAGCGTCGATGTGGCCGTCAGCGCGGCGCTCGCCAACGAGCCCAAGCCGGGCGAGTCTGTACGCTTGCTCACCGACGCGGAAGCGTACGCACCATGCCGAACGACACCCTTTGGACAGGCGGCACGCTCGAAGACCTGCGCCGCGAGTTCGGCGACATCTACGAGGGTCGAACCGTGCTCGTGACAGGAGCCGACGGCTTCATGGGCTCACATCTCACCGATGCCCTCGTCGAGCTCGGGGCGACCGTGCACGCCTTTGTGCGCGCGACGTCGAGCGGGGCACTCAACAACATCGGCCACCTTCGCAACCGCCTCAAGGTGCACTTCGCAGATCTGACGGACAAGACGTCGGTCGACTACCTGATCCGAGAATTGAAGGAGACAGTGGCCGACCGGCCATACGTTTTCCACCTCGGCGCACAGGCCCACGTTGGCGAGTCGTGGCACCGCCCGTACGAGACCGTGATGGCCAACACGGTCGGCACTCTTAACCTCCTCCAGTCGATCGTCGACTGGGAGCTCGAGCTAGAGAAGTTCGACACGGCCGGCACCTCGGAGGAGTACGGGAACGTGCGCGAGTCGGTCACCGACCACCACGACTTCGACGACGCGGGCGGGCTCATCCTGCACGAGCGCTCACCGATCAACCCGAAGTCGATCTACGCGACCTCGAAGGTCGCCGCCGACTTCCTGACGATGAACTACCACGATGCGTTCGGCATCCCGGGAGTCGTGACGCGGATGTTCAACAACTACGGGCCGCGACAGAACCCGCGCTACGTGACGGGCACGATCATCACGCAGGCGTTGACGCGCCCGGCGATCGAGCTCGGGCAACTCGAGCCGCTGCGGGACTTCTGCTTCTGCACCGACGGCGTCCGCGGCCATCTGACCGTCGCAGCCCAGGGCACCCCCGGTGACGTCTACGTCTACGGCCAGGGTGCAAACATCTCGATGCGCGACTGGGTCGATCTCATCCTCCGGGTTGGAGAGGAAGAGGGCTTCTGGCCGAGCCGCGAGGTCGTCTCCACCGAAGCCCGCTACCGGCCGGGGGCGAGCGAGGTGATGGCGCTCCGCGTCGGCCACGAGAAGCTCACTGCGGAGACGGGCTGGATGCCGAAGGTGTCGTGGGAAGAGGGGATCCTCGAGACGATCCGCTGGTACGCCGAAAACCGCGACCGCTGGATAGGCCGCGTCGACTGGCTCCCGACGGGCACTCCACTCGCCGCGCCGTGAGCCGGGTTCTCGTCACCGG
>JAERMP010000273.1 GCA_016844515.1 Thermoleophilia bacterium
AACGCGGGCTGCGTGTGCGCCGGCGGGCGCAACCAGCCAGAGAGCAGACGCCACCGCCACGACAAGCGCCAAACGGATCACCCGGTGACCACCAGCGTCGGCGACACTCCTGCTGCGAGACCTTCGGTCGCAGAGATACGGGCTCGATAGCTCCCCGGCGCGAGCGTGAGCTCGGCTCGGAATGCACCGGCGCCGTCCACCGTTGCCTGCCCAACGGGGATCCAGGTCGAGCCGTTCATTCGCTCGAGTGAGACGACGACGCCGGCAAGCTTGGGACGAACGGTGCCGGTTAGGGCGCCGGGCTCGGCCGCATGCACGAGTTGCAGCCGCGGAGTGACTTGCACCAGCAACGCCGGTGAGGCCGCGCCAGCGACCTCGATCCGGTAGCGCGTGGTCCGGGTCGGCTTCACCGTGACCGAGATGCTTCCGTTCGCCTCGAGCGCAAGCATGTTCCCTTGCGCCCACGTGGCTCCGTCGGCCGACGTCGCGAGGACCGGCATCGCAAGGCCACGGCTGAGCCCGCTCAGCCGAGCGCTCGACCCGAACACGAGTGGCCCACTCGGACGATCGAGCCGAAGGACTCCGATCGTGAGCCACGTGGAACGGAGGCCCAGCGCCGTGCGAAGGAGGGAGGCAGGCACCACTTCCGACCCTGCCGTCGTCAGCACGGCCAGCGAACGGATGCGACCCGACGGGGTCGTGGTACCCGTTGCATCGAGGACACGTGCACTGACGCCGAGCTTCGCCTGAACAGTGCGAGCTCCGAGGAGCACCGGTCCCCAGCGGTGATAGGGCGAGAGCTTGTCCCACGGGTCCGGGCGCGAGACGAGGTACGGCACGGCCGCACCGAACACGTCGGCCGCGCTCGCCGTCTTCCCTCCCGATGTCGAGAAATACAGCGTGGACGCAACCTTGCCGCCGTAGAGCACGACTTCGCCTGCCGTTGACTGCACTGCCTCGGTCGTCGTCGGCCGCTCACCGGCAACTCCGAGATAGACCTGGCTGCGAACATCCGCGTAGAGGTCGAACGGCTTCCCCTTGACCAGGTTCGCGAGCGCGTACGAGCGCGCAGCGACAGCTTGCGCCCGGAGCGCGTCGAACGGCCACAAGTAGGGCATCTCGCCGGCGACGACCCCTTGGAGATAGCTCTCGAGGCCGGCGAAGTTCACCACCCGCAGGTAGCCACCTTGCGCGCTGAGCTGGAGGCTTCCGCGATAGAGACGGCCGTCGAGGGAGAGCGGTGCCGCCTTCCCGTGCCGAACGATCAGCGGCGACACAGCGACTACGGGGCCCTCGGACGTCGGCAGCTCGAGATTCGTGCGAAGCGTCAAGGGGCCTGCGGGAAGCTTGTAGATCTCGCCCGTCGCGTCACGGATCGTGAACGGGACGGTCGAAGCGACCGTGACCGCCCGCCGACCCTCGGCAAGGAGCACGCGAACGTCCTTCGTCGGGGCGGGCCCGAGCTCGATCCCCGTGTAGTAGTGGCTGAGGATCTCGTCGTACGTGTAGCCCGCCTTGGCCATGCCGTACGCGCCGTACTGGCTCATCCCTACCCCGTGGCCATAGCCCCGCCCGGAGATGACGAACAACGCCTCGCCGGGGGTCGCCGCCGGAGGAGCAGGCTGCGCCGACGCGGTTGCAACGACCACGGTGAGTACGAAAACGGCGAATACAAGGCGCACGGACAGGATCAGGCTAGCTCCGCAGGGTTAACTCTTTGTGTTCTCGGCAGCTTGGCGCAGGCCTTGAGGCCTATGCCTAGAGCCAGGAGGTCTCTACTACGGGCGCGCGGCCCTTGAGCGGCTCCCACCACGCCCTGTTCGCCTCGTACCAGGCGACCGTCTCAGCGAGACCCTGCTCCCAGCCGTGCGTCGGAGCCCATCCCAGTTCACCGCGGATCTTGCCCGCGTCGAGCAGGTAGCGCCGGTCGTGGCCGGGCCGATCGGGAACGATCGTCTTGAGCGTCGACGGCTTGCCCGTCAGCCCGAGGACGAGATCGGCGATCTCTTCGATCGTGGCCTCGAGACCGGAGCCGACGTTGTACGTCTCTCCCTCGCGGCCCCTCCGCAACACGAGATCGATGGCCTCGCAGTGGTCGAGAACGTGCAGCCACTCGCGCTTGTTCTGCGTGGAGGCGTACATCGGAAGCGGATGGTCATCAAGCGCGTTGGTGGTGAAGAGAGGGATGACCTTTTCCGGAAACTGGTACGCGCCGTAGTTGTTCGAGCAGTTGGTGATCGTCACCGGCAGACCGAATGTCTCGAAGTACGCGCGCACCGCGTGGTCGGCGCCGGCCTTGGACGCGTTGTACGGCGTGCGCGGGCGATAGGGGGACTCCTCAGTGAACACCTCGTCCGTTTCGAGGGCGAGGTCTCCGTACACCTCGCAGGTAGATACGTGATGGAAGCGTTCGACCCCCGTGGCACGGGCGGCATCGAGGAGCGTCTGGGTCCCGAGGACGTTCGTGCGGAAGAACCTCGTCGGGTCGAGCACAGCCAGGCTGTTGTGGGATTCGGCGGCGAAGTTTACGACGACACCGATCTGCTCCTCGCGCAGCGTGGCCTCTGCGAGCTCGCGATCGCAGATGTCGCCTTGGACGAAAACGATTCTGTCCTCGACGTCGCCGAGGCTGGCGCGGTTTCCCGCGTACGTCAGCAGGTCGTAGACGACGACATTGTCGTCCGGGTACCGCTCGAGCCAGTAGTGCACGAAGTTCGAGCCGATGAACCCGGCTCCGCCGGTGACCAGGAGGCGCATACCGCGAAGGCTACCCCCGCCAAGTAACAGTCTGTTACTTGGCCTCGGTCGTGCCGAGAGCAGCCATGCACGCGTGTAATCCCTCACGCCAGTGCGGGAGCGTCGGCGCTCCCGCTCGCTCGCTTCGCAGCACGCCGTATGCAGGCCGGGGGGCGGGGCGTCCGAGCTCCTCGGTCGAGACGCGTCGAACCCTGCAGTCGAGGCCGGCCTCCGAGAAGACGGCCTCGGCGAGGTCGGCCCACGTGCAG
>JAERMP010000012.1 GCA_016844515.1 Thermoleophilia bacterium
TGGTCGGCAACTACGGTGTGGCGGACGAACGGGGAGAGTCGTCTCGGCCGCACGCGAAGGCAGCGCTCATGCGCCAGCTCGGCGGTCGCGAGTGGGCGGAGTGGCTGGGCGAGCACGGGCTCGTCGGGCTCGAGGAGATCGACACCCGTTCGCTCGTGCTGCGCCTACGCGACGCAGGTGCGATGCGGGCGGCAGCGGTGGCCGACGAAGCTGAGCTGCTGGTCGGCGACGCACTCGAACGGGTTCGCTCTCAGCCGCTCATGGAGGGCCAGGCGCTCGTCGCGCAGGTGTCCGCGCCAGAGCCGTACGTCTTCAGCGAGACAGGCTCGCCGAGGATCGCGGTCGTCGACTACGGCACGAAGCGCTCGATCCTCCGTCGGCTCGCCGATGCAGGTGCGGCGGTCACGGTGTTCCCACACACCGTCGAAGCCGACGAGCTCGCCGAGTTCGACGGCGTCGTCCTCTCGAACGGCCCCGGTGACCCGGAGCCCCTCCACGAGGAGACCGAGGTCGTGCGCGGCCTCCTGGGGCGCGTCCCGGTCCTCGGAATCTGCCTCGGCCACCAGCTCCTCGGACTGGCGACCGGACACGAGACCTACAAGCTCCCCTTTGGCCACCGTGGCGCGAACCACCCGGTGCTCGAGCGTGCCTCCGGCCGCGTGCTCGTGACGAGCCAGAACCACGGTTTCGCCGTCTCGCCTTCGGAAGCGACCGAGGCGACGTACGTCTCGCTCTACGACGGAACCGTCGAGGGCTTCGACTTCCCCGAGCTCCGCGCGCGCTCCGTGCAGTTCCATCCCGAGGCGGGCCCGGGCCCCCACGACGCCTGGCCCATCCTCGAGCGCTGGGTCGAGGAGGTTCGCCGCTAGTGCCCGCCCGGCGCGATCTCGAGAGCATCTGCGTGATCGGCTCCGGCCCGATCGTCATCGGCCAGGCGTGTGAGTTCGACTACGCCGGCTGCCAGGCGCTGAAGGTGCTGAGAGAAGAGGGCTACCGCACGATCGTCATCAACTCGAACCCAGCGACGATCATGACCGACCCCGGATTCGCCGATCGCACCTACATCGAGCCGCTCGACCTCGAGAGCGTCGCCTCCGTGCTCGCGCGCGAGCGCCCGGACGCTTTGCTGCCGACCCTCGGTGGCCAGACGGCGCTCAATCTCGCCGTGTCCCTCGCCGAGGCCGGTGTCCTGGATGAACTCGGGGTCGAGTTGATCGGCGCCCCGGTCGACGTGATCCGGCGCGCCGAGGATCGCGAGGAGTTCCGTCGAGCCGTGCGCGGCTGCGGCCTCGAGGTCCCGGCCTCGCGCATCGTCACTTCCCTCACCGAGCTCGATGGCGTCTCCCTACCTGCCGTTGTCCGGCCGGCGTTCACCCTCGGCGGCCACGGCGGAGGCTTCGCCGAGGATCGGGCGACGCTCGAGTACCAGGTCGAGCGGGGTCTCTGGGAGTCGCCGATCGGGCAGGTGCTCGTCGAGGAGTCGGTGCGCGGCTGGGACGAGTTCGAGCTCGAGCTGATGCGCGATCGCGCGGACAACGTGGTCGTGGTCTGCTCGATCGAGAACCTCGACCCGATGGGTGTGCACACCGGCGACTCGGTCACCGTGGCGCCACAGATGACGCTCTCGGACGAGGCGTACCAAGAGCTCCGAGATGCGGCAGCGGCGGTCATCCGTGCGGTCGGGGTCGAGACCGGGGGATCGAACATCCAGTTCGCGCGCGATCGTGAAACGGGCGCGGTGCGTGTGATCGAGATGAACCCGCGCGTCTCGCGCTCCTCGGCGCTCGCCTCGAAGGCGACCGGCTATCCGATCGCCAAGGTCGCTGCCAAGCTCGCCGTCGGCTATACGCTCGACGAGATCCCGAACGACCTGACCAAGACAACGCCCGCGAGCTTCGAGCCCACGCTCGACTACGTGGTGGTCAAGTTTCCACGCTTCGCCTTCGAGAAGTTCCCCGGCGCGGATCAGACGCTCGGCACGCAGATGAAGTCGGTCGGCGAAGCGATGGGAATCGGCCGCACGTTCTCGGAGGCGTTCCTCAAGGCGCATGGATCGCGCGAGCTCGAGCGAGGAGCTCCGACGCCCTGGGCCAGTCTCGACGATCTCCCCGAAGGGCTTCATCCATGGTTCCGCGCCGAGCTCGATCGTGCGCGAGCCGAGCTCGCCAGCGGCGACCTGTTGCGCGCGAAGCGGGCCGGGTGGGGCGACGACACGATTGGCGAGGCGCTTGGTCTCACGGGCTCGGAGGTGCGCCAGCTTCGTCATGAGCGCGGCGTGTTGCCGGCCTTCCGTCGCGTCGACTCCTGCGCCGGAGAGGTCGACGCTCAATCGAACTACTTCTACTCGACCTGGGGCGAGGAGGACGAGACGCTTCCAGCCAGTGAGAAGCCTCGCGTCGTGATCCTCGGCTCCGGCCCGAACCGCATCGGCCAGGGAATCGAGTTCGACTACTGCTGCGTCCACGCTGCGCAGACGTTCCGCGCGCTGGGTTACGAGGCCGTAATGGTCAACTGCAACCCGGAGACCGTCTCCACCGACTACGACACCTCCGATCGCCTGTACTTCGAGCCGCTCTCACCGGAGGAGGTGCTCGCGGTTTGCGACCGCGAGCAGCCACTCGGCGTCGTCACGCAGTTCGGGGGCCAGACGCCACTTCGCCTGGCACGCCACGTCGAGGACGCGGGCTATCGGATTCTCGGGACTCCACACGAGGCAATCGACCTCGCCGAGGATCGCGAGCGCTTCGGCTCTCTCGCCCGTGATCTCGGAGTGCGCTGCCCGCCGTGGGCCACTGTCTCGAACCTCGAGGAGGCGCTCGCCGCGGTGGACGAGATCGAGTACCCGGTGCTCGTACGGCCGTCGTACGTCCTCGGAGGTCGCGCGATGCGCATCTGCTACGACGCCGACCAGCTCGAAGCCGCGATGGCGGCCGTGCACGGACCGGTGCTCCTCGACCGGTTCGTCGAGCACGCCATCGAGCTCGACGTGGACGCGCTCTGCGACGGTCGCGAGGTCTATATCGCCGCTGTCATGCAGCACGTCGAGGAAGCGGGCGTGCATTCGGGCGATTCCGCCTGCGTGCTCCCGGCGCCGTCCCTCACGTTGGCCGCAGCTCTCGAGGTCGAACGCGTCGTCAAGCTGCTCGGGCCTGCTCTCGGGGTCGTCGGTCTGCTCAACGTCCAGCTTGCGATCGCCGACGCGACGGTCTACGTCCTCGAGGTCAACCCACGTGCGTCGCGAACGGTGCCGTTCGCGAGCAAGGCGATTGGCATCAATCTGGTCGACGCCGCATGCCGGCTCGCGGCGGGAGCGACGCTGCCGGAGCTCGATCTTCCTGTGCCGAGGCCGGCGCAGGTCAGCGTGAAGGCCGCCGTTCTGCCGTTCTCGCGGTTTCCCGGAGCCGACCCCGTGCTCGGCCCCGAGATGCGGTCGACGGGCGAGGTGATGGCGAGTGCAGCCGATCTTCCGACCGCCCTCGCCAAGGCGGAGCGAGCCGCGGGACGACCGCTGCCGACGTCCGGAACGGCTTTTCTCTCCGTCCGCGACGAGGACAAGCCCGCGGCCGTGGCCGTCGCCGCAGCCCTGGCCGGACTCGGGTTCGAGCTGGTGGCCACCGAGGGCACGGCCCGTACCCTGCGGGCAGCAGGGCTCCAGATCGAAGAAGTGGCCAAGGTTGCGGACGCGGACGGCGACGAGGCGACGGTTGTCGATCTCGTCCGACGCGGCCGGTGCGACCTCGTCATCAACACGCCGCAGGGAAGCGGTGCGCGTGCTGACGGCTATCTCATTCGCGAGGCCGCGCTCGTCGCCCGCGTGCCGTGCGTGACGACGATCTCCGGTGCCGCGGCCGCGGTCCACGCGATCGCGAATGCGCGCGCCGAGTCGGCTCTATCGCTGCAGGAACGGATCGGGATCGAGGCGTGAGCCCCACTTGTAACAGTCTGTTACTTGCGGGAAGGGAAGCTCGTAGGCAGCGCCTGACGGTCACCGCAACCGAGCCCGTCGGCCCGTACACGGTGCTGCGGCTCGAGCGAGGAGAGCTCGAGCCCGGAGTGCCAGGTCAGTTCTTCATGCTCGAGGCGCCCGGACGAGTGCTCCCGCGTCCGATGAGCCTCTGCCAGGCGCCGCCGGGTGAGCTCACGTTTCTCATCGACCCGATCGGGCCCGGCACGCGCGCGCTCTGCGCACTTCGCTCCGGCGAGGCAATCCATGTCCTCGGCCCGCTCGGAAACGGCTTCGATCTCGACGTCGACCGGCCGCTCCTCGTTGCAGGTGGGATCGGAATTGCGCCGATGCCGTATCTCGCTGCCGCGCTCGGCGATCCACCCGCAGTCCTCGGGTTTCGGACGGAACGCCATGCCGAGGCCGGACGTCTTCTTCCAGGCGCCGAGATCGTGGTCGAGCCGCGCCTCGTCACCGAGTTGCTTCCAGAGGATCCCGGCGACGTGCTTGCGTGCGGACCGGAGCCGATGCTCGAGGCGGTTCGCGCTCGGGCTCCACGTGCGCAGCTCGCTTGGGAGGCCCGGATGGCGTGCGGGTACGGGGCCTGCTACGGCTGCGTCGTCGAGATCGACGGCCGTTATCGGAGGCTGTGTATCGACGGGCCTGTCTTACGTGACGCCGCGTGACAGCGCGGCTTCTCAACGCCAGTGGCTGCCTCGACGCTCTAGCTGCTCCCGGAGTTGCGATCCAACTCGACGCGTTCGTCACCAAGACCGTCACGCCGCAGGCACGTGAAGGAAACCCTCCTCCGCGGGTCGTTGAGACAGAGTCCGGGATGCTCAACTCGATCGGGCTCCAGAACCCGGGCATCGATGCCTTCGTCGAGGAGAGTCTCCCGAGGATCGCCGAGCTGGGCGTTCCGATCTGGGTATCGGTCGGTGGCTTCTCCGCGCCCGATTTCGCCGATGTCTGCGAACGACTCGACGGGGAGGCATCCGTCGAAGTCATCGAGTTGAACCTCTCGTGCCCGAACGTGGAAGAGGCGCCTGAGACCGCGGCCGAGCTGGTCGCCGCCGCGAGAGCCGCCACGACCAAGCCGCTCTACGCAAAGCTCTCACCCGCCACGTGGGACGTCGCGGAGAGCGCGCGCGCGGTTGCCGGCGCGGGCGCCGACGGTCTGTCGCTCGTGAACACCATCCGCGGACTTGCTCTCGACGCGACCACTCGGCGGCCACAGCTCGCGCGCGGTGCGGGGGGATATTCCGGGCCTGCGCTCAGGCCTATCGCGCTTGCGTGCGTCCACGCCTGCGCTCGAGCCGTCGCGTTGCCGATCGTCGGCATGGGAGGGGTGACGTCGGGAGACGATGTGCTGGACTTCCTGGCAGCGGGTGCAAGTGCCGTCGCGCTCGGCACGATCCTGTTCTCGGACCCCCTCGCACCGAGTCGCATCCGGGCCGAGATGAGCGACGCTGGGGTGCCTGCGCTGGTCGTCTCCCGACACGAGATTCACGGCTTCGTGCGCGACTCCGCATCCCGACACGTGCTGTCTTCAGAGTAGAAAACGCCAAAAGCCCTGCAAATCGGCTAAAACGTTCCCGCTTGACCCACGAGAGAGTCTTGGTAGACTCGTCCGGCTTATGGTCACGACGAAGACGCACGCACAAGCCCCGGCGCGCTCCCTCGACCAGAGGATGGAGGCGCTCCAACGGGCGAACGACGTTCGGGTTCGGCGTGCGCAGCTCAAGAGAGACCTGAAGGCTGGGCGGGAGAGCATCGAGGGCATCCTGCTCGACCCGCCCGGGTACGTCTCGACGGCGAAGGTCTTCGACATGCTCATGGCCATCCCCAAGTTCGGCCGGGTCAAGGCTGCACGGCTCCTCAACCAGTGCAGGATCAGTCAGTCGAAGACGGTCGGCGGCCTCTCCGAGCGCCAGCGCACCGAGCTCGTCGAGCTCTTCAACCACCGGTCGTAGATGAGCGATGCCATGAGATCGCCGGCTCCGGGGCGTGAGCTGGCAGCTCGGGGGCGCGATGGGAGAACGGCTGCGAGGCCGGATGCCTCGGTGCCGTTCTCCCATCGCGAAGCGCACGCACGGCGCGAGGCCGTTTCACGGCCTCTGCCCGGGCGGAAGCGGCCCCGACCCGCCAGATCGCGCATCCGGACGCGCGAGATCGTGGCATTGCTCATCTGAGCTCGACGGTGCCTTCGCGGCCCGTTTTCGTCATCACCGGGCCGTCGGGTGCCGGTAAGGGCACGCTGATCAAAGGGCTACTCGAGCGCGTGCCCGGGCTCGAGGTCGCCATCTCCGCGACGACCCGCGCGCAGCGGCCCGGAGAGATCGACGGGCACGACTACTGGTTCCTCTCGGATGCGGAGTTCACGCGCCGCGTCGATTCCGGCGCGTTCCTCGAGTACGTCCCCTATGTTTCCGGGCGCCGGTACGGGACGCTCCGGTCGGAGATCGAGCGGATTTCCGACGACAACCGCATCTGCGTGCTCGAGCTCGAGCTCGAGGGAGCGCTCGCGGTGCAATCGGAGGTCGCAGGGAGTGTCACGATCTTCATCGCCGCGGACGTGCCGGAGCTCGAACGGCGGCTCCGGGGGCGCGCGACAGAGAGCACGGGCGAGATCGGGGAGCGCATCGACCTCGCGCGCGCGCAGCTCGAACAGGCCCATCGCTTCCGCTACATGGTTCGAAACGACGAGCTCGAGCGAGCCACATCGGCGCTTGCGGCGCTTGTGCAATGTGAGTTGGCTCGCGTAGGTACCATGGGCCGGCCATGATCCATCCCAGAATCGACGATCTCCTGAAAACGGTCGAGGGCTCCCGGTACACGCTCGTGATCGTCGCCGCCAAGCGCGCGCGGCAGATCAACAACTACCACCACCAACTCGGCGAGGGTATCGGCTTCGACGAAGCACCTCCGCCGTTGATCGAATCCCGCTCGAAGAACTACCTCACGATGGCGATGGAAGAGATCGCCCGCGGGAAAATCACGTACCACGTTCCCGCCTAGGGCCGGATGAGCAAACACTCGCGCCGCGGCCGCGACGCGGACGCCTTCAGGGATGTTGGCGCCACCGGAATCCGCGCGTCAGCGGATGCCGGTCTGCGCTGTTAGGGAGGTAGCTCGTGGCACGCGTCCTGCTCGGAGTCACCGGGGGGATAGCGGCCTACAAGGCGTGCACCCTCGTCAGGCTGCTCGTGCGGGCGGGTCACGAGGTGTATCCGCTCGTGACGGCGGGAGCAGAGCGGTTCGTCTCGGCTGAGACCTTCTTCGCCCTGGCCCGCACGACGCAGAGCGACGATCCGTACCCACATCTACAACGGGCTGACCTTCTGGTCGTGGCCCCCCTTACGGCCAACACGCTCGCGCGGCTGGCACACGGATTGGCCGACGATCTCCTCACCGAGGCTGCTCTCGCGCACTCGGGGCCCGTGCTCGTCGCGCCGGCGATGAACTCACGGATGTGGGCGCACCCGGCCACGCAGGCGAATGTGGCTGTGCTCCTTTCGCGCGGTATCGAGCTCGTCGGACCAGTGAAAGGAGAGCTTGCGGAGGGTGAGGTGGGAATCGGTCGCATGGCGGAGCCCGAAGAGATCCTGGCCCGTGTCGAGGAACTTCTCGTCGGCGGCACTCGAGCATCCGACTCGTTGAGTGGCGTGCGGGTGGTCATATCGGCGGGAGGGACGCGCGAGCCTCTCGACACGGTCCGCTACATCGCCAATCGTTCCTCGGGTCGCATGGGTGTCGCCCTGGCCGAGGAGGCGCAGCGCCGCGGTGCGGACGTGACTCTCCTCGCCGCGAACCTGACAGTCCCGGCTCCGCCCGGCATCACCGTCGTCGAGACGCCGACCGCCGAAGATCTCGAGCGGGAGGCGTTCGCGCGTGCGGACGCCGACGTGATCGTCATGGCCGCTGCAGTGGCCGACTATCGGCTCCCTTCACCGTCTGCTACCAAGCGTCCCAAGGACGACGCGCCCTGGACCGTCGAGCTCGCGCCCACGACCGACGTGCTGGCGGCGTTGGGAGCTGCACGGCGACCCGGCCAGGTGCTAGTGGGTTTCGCCGCGGACGGGGCGGGCTCAGGCCTGGAGCGGGCTCGGGAGAAGCGGCGGGCGAAGAGCGCGGATCTCTTCGTGTTCAACGATGTCAGCCGCCCTGACATCGGGTTCGACGCGTCGGACAACGAGGTCGTGCTCATCTCGGAGGACGGCGAGCGCGAGGTGGCGAAGGCACCCAAGCTCGTTATCGCGGCGGCCGTTCTCGACGAGGTCGAGCGGGTGCTCTCTAAGCGATGACCGGCGGCGCTGCTCCGCGGACAAGTCACTCCGCGCCTTGACCGACACCTACGACCTCTTCCAGCTCGGACGAAAGCACTTGCGAAGCGGCATGCCAGCTCAGGCGACGGTTCCCCTCGAGAAGGCCAAGCGGCGTGAGCCGAACTCCCGCTCGATCCGCGAGGCTCTCGGGATCGCGTACTTCCGCATCGGCCGCTGGGAGGAGGCCGAGGCCGAGTTCCGCGCCCTCGTCGAGCTCGCGCCAGCAGACGAGTTCGCGCACTACGCCCTGGGTCGGGCACTGGTGAATCAGGGGCGACGTAAAGAAGCGACCCCGCACGTCAAGATCGCGCGGTCGCTGCGCCCTCGCACGAGCAGCGAAGGCGAGTCCTTGGACTGACGGGCTGGCGCAAGACCGGAGTCCGCTCGCGCACATTCCGGTCGCGCGAACGTGTCTGGAGGCGTCCGCTTCGCGGCCGCGAGGCTGGCTGACCGGAAGTCGCTAACGGTCGGTGCCGAGGATCCGCTGGACTTCGGCAGCGGTAGTGACGCCCTCGAGGCAAAGGCGGACGCCGTCGTCGCGAAGCGTCTGCATCCCTCCTGCGACCGAAGCGCGGTGAATCTTCTTGGCAGAAGCTCCGTCGCACACGAGGGTGCGAATCTCCTCGGTCACGCCGAGAATCTCGAAGAGCCCGACGCGGCCGCGGAAGCCTGTGCCGTCGCACGCGTCGCAGCCCCGTCCGCGAGCCAAGAGACGCGGACTGCCGCCTTCGCCCGGCTGTCCCAGCTCGGCGAGCTCGGAGTCCGACGCGTAGTACGTCTCGCGGCAGTCGGCGCAAACTCGTCGAACGAGGCGCTGGGCGACGACGCACGTGAGGGCTCCGCCCAAGAGGCTCGACTCGAGTCCCATGTCCGCAAGCCGGCGGATCGCGGCGGCGGCGCTTGGCGCACGTAGCCCCGCGAGGATGTGGCGACCGTCGAGGGCAGCCTGGAGGGCGACCTCCGCGGTTTCCCGATCGCGGATCTCGCCGACGAGAACGACGTCGGAGTCGGTGGACAGGAGCGTTCGGAGGCCATCCGCGAAGGTGACGCCGCTCGCGGAGTCGACCTCGGTTTGATCGATCCCGTCGAGCACGCGCTCGACCGGGTCCTCGATCGACGCAACGACGCGATCGGATGTGTTTAGTGCCCCGAGAGCGGCGTAGAGGGTCGTCGTCGTGCCGCTTCCGACAGGTCCGCAAACGACGATCGCACCGAACGGCAGCGAAAGCGCCGAGTCGATGGCGGCGGTTGCGTCGCTCGTCAAGCCGAGCTCAGCGAGGACGCGGGGGGATCCCGCCGGCTCGCGCGGGAAGAGGATGACCTTTTCGCCTTGCTTCGTCGCAACGACATCGACGCGCATGGCGGCGGAGGCCTTGAGGCGATCGACGAGCGACACCAGGTCCTCCTTTGCCACGACACCGAGCTCGCGAACGAGCCCGTCAATCCGTGCGCGGACCGTGTGCCACTCGCCCTGGGGGGAAAAGTGGATCGCCGAGGCTCCGAGTTCGAGAACCTCCTCGATAGCCGCGTCGAGGTCATCGGCGTACGCCGCTGGATCCTCACCGTCGAGGTCATCTGGCTGTACCGGAAACTCGGTGGGCTCAGGTGTGTCAGCGAACGGGTCGACCTCGACGAGCGCGATCCGTGCCTCGGCCTCCGTCGGCTCGTCGACCGCGTCGGTCTCGGTGAGCTCCTCTGGGCTCTCGACCTCGACGAGAGCGAGCGAGACCTCATGCTCCGAGTCAGCCACCGGCTCGGTGGGCTCGTGGATCTCCGTTACCTCGGCAAGGAGCACCGCGTGGAGTTCATCCACAACGCCATCGATCGCTTCGGGCTCTTCGTCGTCGCCGTCCTCGTGCTCGGCGAGCTCGATCGTATCCTCGGCGGGCTCGAGCTCCGCCGTCCAGGTCGCGTGCCGGCTGACGATCTCCTCCTCGGCTCCGAGCTCTTCCGCTGAGGTTGGCTCCTCGACGGCAACGGGTTCCTCGAAAGCAACGTGCTCGATGACGAACTCGGGGAGATCCTCTGGTTCGCTTACGATTTCCTCGGCATCCTCGACCGTCACGGAGTCGGCTCGGTCAGCCGCCACGAGTAGCTCCATCTCGGCTGCGTCATCCTCGATATCCCGCTCGACGAGGGCGACGGGGGTATGCACGGTCTCGAGGAGCGCCTCGATCGCATCCGGTGAGGCGACGACGAACGTGAGCGAGACGCCGAGCGCGCTCTGGAGCGCGTCCGAGTAATAGACATTGGTCGGATCTGCGATCGCGACGTCGAGCGACCCGTCGGAATGCGACGCGATCGGGACCGCGGGGAACTCCCGCGCGATCTCGCGTGGAAGAAGAGCTGCGACGTGCGGCTCGATGTAGAGATCTGCGAGCTCCACGTACGGCAGCTCGTACTGCTCCGCGATGAGTCGTGCGACGACGGCGGAAGTTACGACGCCCCGGTCGACGAGAATCTCGCCGAGCCGCCAGCTCGTCGACAGACTCTGTTGCGTGAGGGCTCGTTCGAGCTCCTCGTCGGTCACGAGTCCTTCGCGCAGGAGCAGGGCTCCGAGCGGTGGCCCGAGATGTGCGGCGGTCCCGGTTTCGACCTCGGAGTCGTGGTCGAAAGTCGTCGCTTCCGTCGAATCCTCGGAGCGAAGCTCGACGACGACGCCTTGCCGGACTTCGTCGTCCGGCGAGTCGATGGCAGTTGGGAGCACGTAGGGGCGATCGTGGACGAACGCGATCGCAGACTCGATGGCTTCGGGACCGACAACCGCGAACTGAGGCACGGACCCGAGGGCGCGGCGGAGCTCATCGGAGAAGAGCACCGTCGCCGGATCGGCGATCGCGACCAAGTACGAGCCGTCCGCTTGGGCGCTGATAGGCACGGCGGACAGGCGGCGTGCGACCTCCTCGCTCAGAAGGCGCGCGACGCGCAGGTCGATGTCGGCGGTCCGGAGTTCGAGAAAGGGAAGCTCGTACTGCTCGGCGACCAGTCGGCTCACCTGGGTCGGCGTCACGGAACCGCGGGCGACGAGGAGCTCGCCGAGCTGGTGGCCGGAGATGCGCTTGTGCCGCGCGTCGCGCTGCTCCTCGAGAATGATCTCCAGCTCATCCTTCGAGACGAGCCCGTCGCGCACGAGCAATACCCCGAGAGCGGGCCAGGGATGTGGCGCGGCTTCCATCGCGTGTTCTATCGGTCGATTCGCGCCGATGCTTGACCGCAGTGAGAATCAGGGAGTGCGCGGAGTCGTGCAACGGGTTCGCGAGGCTTCGGTGACCGTCGACGACGACCTGGTCGTCGCGACCGGCGCCGGGCTTCTCGTCCTCCTCGGCGTGGCGACTACCGACACTGCCGAGACGGCGGAGGATCTCGCGCGCAAGGTCGCGCGGCTTCGAATCTTCGAGAACGACAAGGGGCACTTCGACCGCTCGCTCCTCGACGTACGAGGCGACGTGCTCGTCGTCAGCCAGTTCACGCTCATCGCAGATACCAGGAAAGGAAATCGGCCGAGCTTCACCGACGCCGCGGCGGCCGAGCTCGCCAAGCCTCTCTACGAAGCGTTCTGCGTCGCGCTCGAGGCCGAGGGCGCTCGCGTTAAACGAGGTGTGTTCGGCGCGCGCATGGCAGTCTCACTCGTGAATGACGGCCCCGTCACGATCGTGCTCGACGCCTGAGCGCGGCCACGTCGTCGACTGTTACGCCGAGCCGCAACTCGGACGAGGACCGCTACTCCCACCAGAAGGCTTCGCCCAGCACCAGGAAGGCGACGAAGGCGGGGAAGGCGCACAGCGGCGCCCACAGCAGCGTCCAGCGCTCACGCCTGATCTTCGCGACGATCGCCAACACGAAGGCAGCGAGCGAGGCCAGCAGTCCGACGAACGCCATGGTCAACCCGAGCACGGCGACCCAGTTGTCCTCGATTGCGCTCTGGCCGCCGACGGCGTACCCGACGGCGAACGTCATGATCGTCGCCACGACCGCCACCACGAACACGGCCGACAGCCCGACTGCCCACCGGGCGAAGCGGCTATGCGTATCAGCGGACCCCGTCGAAACGGGCACGTGGCCCAGAACGGGAGCAACTGTCATGGAACTCACCCCCCTTTCATCTTGAGCATCGCGGAACTCGACGGGACGCACATCGGTATTTGCAGGCAGGTATCGGACGTGTGGGCTGCCCGGCACGGCGTCGGATGGACACTCATCGCAGATACCAGGAAAGGAAGTCGGCCGAGCTTCACCGACGCCGCGGCGGCCGAGCTCGCCAAGCCTCTCTACGAGGCGTTTTGCGTCGCGCTCGAGGCCGAGGGCGCTCGCGTTCAACGAGGTGTGTTCGGAGCGCGCATGGCAGTCTCACTCGTGAATGACGGCCCCGTCACGATCGTGCTCGACGCCTGAGCGCTCTGGGGTACGAACCAGCCGACGGTGCTATCCTGGGCTCACCACATTTCACCGGTTTGGAGAAATGGGCGCCCGGCGCCCATTTTTTATGAGGGAGCGCATGACGGCGACCTACGTACGTGAGCGGACACTGCAGGAGGAGATCGCCCCGGCGGTCGAGCAGAGCGTGCCCGGAGTCGAGGTTCTCGCGGTCGAACTGCTGTCACCAGGTCGCTTCTGCGTCTATGTGGATCACCCCAAAGGGGTCGATCACGCGCTTTGCGAGCGCGTGACACGGGTCCTCGACGCCTACCGAGCCGACTACACCGTCGATGTGTCCTCGCCCGGACCGGAGCGCCCGCTGCGAAAGCCGGCCCACTTCGCATCCGCGATCGGACGACGCGTCGCGGTGCGCACCGAGATCGAGATCAACGGGATGAGCCGAATCCGCGGCGTCGTTTCCGACGCGGCCGAGGATGCCGTCACCGTTGAGACCGCGGAGGCGGCAACGCTGCGAATCCCGTACGACGTGATCGTGCGGGGCAATCTGATCGACGAGGGGTTGACGACATGAGCCAAGAGATCATCGAAGGCATTCAGGCCATCGAGAAAGAGAAGGGGATAGACGAGGGCATCCTCATCACTGCTCTCGAGGACGCGCTCAGGGCTGCGTACAAGAAGACTCCCGGGGCCACACGTCACGCCGAGGTACAGCTCGACGGCGACGGCGAGTTCCGCGTCTACGGAATCGAGATTCCCGAGGACATCGAGGTGCGGCTCCTCGAAGAGGCCCGTGAAGCGCGCATCACCGAGCTCGAGCAGATCGAGGAAGAGACCGGCGAGCGCCAGCACACGCTCATTGCGGACGACGACCTCGAGCTCGATTGGTCGCAGGTACCCCCGAATCAGATCGTGCGGACGGACGTCACGCCAGACAACTTCGGACGGATCGCGGCACAGACCGCCAAGCAGGTCATCCAGCAGCGGATCCGCGAGGCCGAGCGGGCGATCATGTACGAGGAGTACGTCGATCGCCAGGGCGAGGTCGTGACCGGCATCGTGCAGCAGGCCGGCGATCGCAACAACGTGCTCGTCGACCTCGGTCGCGTCGAGGCTCTGCTGCCCCGCTCGGAGCAGGTCGACGGCGAACGCTACGAGCAGGGAAGTCGCATCAAGGCCGTCATCGCGGAGGTGCGGTCGGGAACAAAGGGCCCGCAGGTGATCCTCTCCCGCCGCGACCAGGAGTTGATCCGGGCGCTCTTCGAGCTCGAAGTCCCCGAGATCGCGGACGGGCTCGTCGAGATTCGTGGCGTCGCCCGCGAGCCGGGTTACCGGGCCAAGATCGCAGTCGAGTCGCACCAGCAGGGAGTCGATCCCGTAGGCGCCTGCGTGGGGCCGCGCGGCTCGCGCGTCCGCATGGTCGTCTCCGAGCTTCGCGGCGAGAAGATCGACATCATCCCCTGGAACACCGAGCCGGCCCGGTTCGTCGCCAAGGCGCTCTCGCCAGCGCGCGTGCGTGAGGTCTATATCGACGACGAGACGCGCGAGGCGACGGTCATCGTCCCCAACGACCAGCTCGCACTGGCGATCGGCAAGGAGGGGCTCAACGCGCGTCTTGCCACGCGCCTCACCGGCTGGAAGATCGACATCCAGTCCGAGGCCGAGTTCGCGCAAGCCGAGGCCGATGCGGCCTACGCGGGCGCCGACGACGACGAGGAGTACACGGGCCGCTGTGGTGCCGTTCTCTCGAACGGAAAGCGCTGCCCCAACGCCTCTCTTCCCGGCTCACGGTATTGCGGGGTTCCGGCGCACCAGGCTCTCACCGTCGTGGAGGGTGCGGCCGTCGAGGCGGTGGCCGAGGATCTCGAGGCCGCAGCTGTCGGAGAGGTGATCGTCGAGGAAGAGCTCGACGCCGGTGAGATCACCGCAACCGAGGCCGCGGAGCTCGAAGAGGCCATCGAGGAGGTTGCAACCGAGGCCGTCGCCGAAGACCTCGAGGTCGCCGCCGAGCTCGAAGACGCCTTGGGTGAAGCGGAGGCGCGAAGCGAGGGGTAGCTCCCGCTGCGACGCTCAAGATGACGACGACGACCCCACTACACTGACGCCCTGATGGCTGACGGAAAGAGTAGACCGAATCGCCCCATTCGCCCGCGCGGCGGCGGCCCCGGTGGGCGCAAGCGGCGCGTGGTCATCGAGGGTGGGGGAGCACGCAGCCAAGGACGGCAGGCGCGCGACCGAAGGGACGCTCCGTCCCAGCCTCGCCAGCCGCCGGCACCGCCGCCGACGGGACCGGTGACGGTCGAGTCCGGCGTCACGGTCAAGGATCTCTCCCACGCACTCGGCGTGCCGATGCCCGAGCTCATCAAGATCCTCATGGGGCTCGGCCAGATGCGCACTGCGACGCAGTCGCTCTCCGACGAAGAGGTCGAGGTCATCGGGACCGAGCTCGGGCGCGAGATCACCATCAAGCACGCCGCCGAGGAGGAGCTCGAACCAACTGAGTACGACGACCGTGACGAGGATCTCGTCCCGCGACCCCCGGTCGTCACGATCATGGGGCACGTCGACCACGGAAAGACGACGCTGCTCGACGCGATCCGCGAGACGTCCGTCGTCGACACCGAGGCGGGCGGGATCACGCAGCACATCGGGGCCTATCAGGCCGAGGTCGACGGACGGCGCATCACGTTCCTGGACACCCCGGGGCACGAGGCGTTCACCGCAATGCGCGCCCGGGGCGCGAAAGTTACGGACGTGGCGGTGCTCGTCGTCGCTGCCGACGACGGCGTGATGCCGCAGACAAGGGAGTCGATCTCCCACGCGCGCGCCGCCGAGGTGCCGATCGTCGTCGCGGTCAACAAAATGGATATGCCCGACGCGAACCTCGACCGCGTAAAGAGCGAGCTCGCCGCAGAGGGCCTCCAGCCCGAGGACTGGGGCGGGACGACGCAGTTCTCGGCGGTGTCCGCCAAGCTGAAGGAGAACCTCGGCGACCTGCTCGCGAAGATCCTGCTCGTCGCGGACGCGGAGCTCGACCTCCGTGCGAACGCGGGCGCCGACGCATCGGGTGTCGTGATCGAGTCGCGCCTGGACGTCGGGAGAGGACCGGTGGCCACCGTTCTCGTGCACCGCGGCACTCTCCGCGTCGGAGACGCCGCCGTTGCCGGCGACGCCTCGGGGAAAGTTCGCGCTCTCTACGACTATCGCGGCGAGAAGGTGAAGGAAGCCGGGCCCGGCGATCCCGTCGAGATCCTCGGGTTCGACCACCCGCCCACCGCCGGTGAGTTCGTCCGCGTCGTCGAGCACGAGCGGCAGGCGAAGCATCTCGCGAACGTCCGCGCAGAGCGACTCCGTCGCGAGCAGTTCGCGCAGCGCCCGCGGCGCCGCGTGTCGCTCGAGACGCTGCACGACGACCTCCAGGCCGGTGAGGTGCAGGATCTCAACATCGTCCTGAAGGGTGACGTCCAGGGCTCCGTCGAGGCGCTGCTCGGAGAGCTCCAGAAGATCCAGGACGCCGAGGTGCGCGTGACCGTCATCCACACGGGGGTCGGGGGCATCACCGAGAACGACGTGAACCTCGCTTCTGCGTCGGACGCGCTCGTCGTCGGGTTCAACGTCCGTCCGAGCGCTGACGCGCGGGCGCTCGCCGACCGCGAGGGCGTGGACATCCGTACCTACAGGGTGATCTACCAGCTCACGGAGGACATTCAGAAAGCACTCGTCGGGCTGCTCTCTCCGGTGCAGACGGAGGAGACGCTCGGGGAGGCCGAGGTGCGCGCGCTCTTCAAGGTCTCGAAGCTCGGCACGATCGCCGGCTGTATGGTCACGAGCGGGCTCATCCGCCGCGGCGCGCAGGTGCGGGTCGTGCGCGACGGCACCGTCATCTACGAGACGTCGATCTCTCAGCTCAAGCGCTTCAAGGACGACGCCCGCGAGGTGAGCGACGGCTTCGAGTGCGGAATCCTCCTCGACGGGTTCAACGACGTAAAGGAAGGCGACGTGCTCGAGGCCTACGAGACGCGCCAGATCGAGCGCACCGAGCTCGGCGAGGCGCCCGTCGTCGCCGCGTCGCCGGCCGACGAGTAGGGGCGAGGCTTGCCTCGCCCGGCCGATGCCCAGGCCGCCGCGCGAACGAACGACCACGTAGGCGCTTGAATACGGCTGTGGCGACCGGCTACGTGGGCATCCTCACCGTTGAGCTCCACTTTCCCGACAACGGATCGCTCAAGGGAAAGCGGAAGTACGTGAAGTCTGCGAAGGCTCGCCTGCACGAGCGGTTCGGCGCTTCGGTCGCCGAGGTCGACCATCACGACCTCTGGCAGCGCTCGACCCTCGCCGTCGCGTGCGCTGCACGGGAGCACGGAGAGCTGCAGGATTTGCTCGACGCCGTCGTGCGCTATCTCGGCTCGCAGGACTTCGAGCTCATGCGCGCGGAGCGGGAGGTGGTCGTCCCTGGCGAGCGCTGAGAGAAGGCGGCGCGTCAACGAGTCAATTCGGCACGTGCTCTCGGAAGCCCTGCCAACGCTGAAGGACCCGAGGATCGGTTTCGTCACCGTCACCGGAGTGCGTGCGACCACCGATCTCGCCGAGGCGAAGGTGTACGTCAGCGTCCTCGGCACCGAGAAGGAGCAGCAGCGGACGCTCGAGGGCCTCCGGGCAGCGCACGGAGTGCTCCAGGCATACGTAGCGCGCGCGCTTCGCACGCGGCGGACTCCGGTCCTGTCCTTCGAATACGATCCCGCGATCGAGCGGGGCGTTCGGCTCACGAAGTTGATCGACGAGCTCGCGCCCGATGATCCCGATGCAGAACCCTGATGACATCCGCGCGGTCGTAGCCGCTCTTCGCGACAACGACCGCTTCGTCGTGACCTCGCACGAGGCGCCCGACGGGGACGCTCTCGGGTCGATGCTCGCAACGGGGCTCGCGCTCCGCCAGTTGGGGAAGGACGCCGTGATGTTCCTGGCTGGCGCAGCGCCGCTCCCGAGGGAGTACCGGTTCCTCGAGCTCTCGCAGCGTGGGCTCCAGCGAGAGCGCCCCGTGGACTTCGCCGAGCGTGTGCTCGTCGCGGTCGATTGCGCGAGCGCGAACCGCGTGGGCGCCGAACCGGGTCTCGTCGAGGAGGCGTCGTTCACCGTCAACATCGACCACCATCACGACAATCCGCGCTTCGGAGACGTGAACCTGATCGTCGACGACGCATCCTCGACCGGGGAGGT
>JAERMP010000274.1 GCA_016844515.1 Thermoleophilia bacterium
GGCCCCGCGCCGCAGGTGACACATACCTCGGAGGGCGTATCGCTCATCCGCTGGAAGATCTCGAAGGTGTGCCCGTTCGGGCAGCGGTACTCGTAGATCGGCACGGATCCGAAGGCTAGATGCTCGATCGGCGACCGTTACGGCGCGGACTGCTCGCGTTCGCGCTCCTCGTCGAGGAGCTCGAGGTAGCAGGGCGCGCTCTCGAACGCCGCGAGCCCGCGCGGGCGACCGCGACGGCGCTGGGCTCGGCGGCGACGGTTCATCGCGGCGAGCGCAGCCGATGCACCGACGAGGCTTCCGAGCACGAACGTGCGCAGACCTTCTCGACGCTTCTCACCCTCCACGCTTCTAATCTTACGATCCACCTCACGATGCTGATCTGCTGTCTCGGCGATCTCACTCTCGACGTCGTCGTCCGTCTCGCCGGCCCCATCGCGGTTGGAGGCGATACGGACGCGGAGATCGTGCTCGCACCCGGCGGGCAAGCGGCCAATGTCGCTGCGTGGGCAGCCTCACTCGGCGCGTCGGCCCGCTTCATCGGACGGACCGGTGACGACGATGCAGGCTCGCTCGCCCGCGACCGGCTCCGCGAGCACGGGGTCGACGTCGTCGGGCCCATCGGGGGCAGAAACGGACTCATCTGCTCGCTCGTGGATCCGAACGGTGGGCGCTCGATGGCTGCCGACCGCGGAGCAGCGACCGACCTTCGCGCGGACGACGTCGATCCCGCGTGGCTCGAGGGCTGCGACCACCTCTTCGTCTCCGGGTATGCGCTCATGCGCGAGCCGGTCCGTGACGCCGCTCGCCGTGCCGTTCAGCTCGCCAGAGACGAACGTGCGCTCGTCAGCGTCGACCTCGCGTCGTGGAGCGCAATCCGCGACTCCGGTACGAATGCGTTCCGGGAGCTCGTGGTCGAGCTCGCTCCAGATGTCATCTTCTCGAACGAGGACGAGGGGCGCATCGTCGGGGGCCAGCTCCCAGGAGCAAGGTGGATCCTGAAGCGCGGGCCTCGCGGCTGCTCGTTCGAGGGCGACGAGCGGTCGGCGCTTCCCGTCGACCAGGTCGTCGATACGACCGGCGCCGGCGACGCACTCGCCGCAGGCTGGATCGTGGGTGGCCCTGACCTGGCGCTCGAGGCAGCCCGGCGCTGCGTCCAACGGCTCGGCGCGATGCCGTGAGCACGGCCATCGGCGAGATCGCGGTTGCGCTCATGAGTCAGGAGGAGGCCGAGGAGATAGCCGCCTGGCGATACGACCCGCCCTACGACTTCTACGACTGGCCTGCAGACGAGGACGATCTGGCCGAGCTTCTCGATCCTTCCCGACGCGCGGAGGGCTACTTCTCGGCCCGCGACTTTTCCGGGAAGGTGATCGGGTTCTTCGGCTTCCGCCCCGAGGGCGATGTCGTCGGTGTAGGCGTGGGGTTCCGGCCCGACCTCACAGGCCGCGGGCTCGGCCAGTCCTTCCTCGAGGCGGGCCTGACGTTCGCGGGGGAGCGGTTTCACCCCCGGCTCTACCGGCTTCGCGTCGCCGGTTTCAACGTGCGCGCGATCAAGGTCTACGAACGAGCAGGATTCGTCAGGACCCGCTCGTTCATGCACGAGACGAACGGCGGCCTATTCTCCTTCGTCGAGATGGAACGCTCCGCGTGAACGAGCTCGTCTCAGTCTCTCCCGAGGTGCGCACCGCTCTCGACGAGAGTCGCCCGGTCGTCGCGCTCGAGACGACGCTGGTCGCACACGGTTTCCCCGCACCGGTGGGGATCGAGGTCGGTCTCGAGAGCGAGGCCGCCGTGCGCGAAGCCTGGGCCGTGCCGGCGACGACCGGGGTGCTGGACGGCAGGATTCGCGTCGGCCTGACCGAAGCCGAGCTCGCGCGCTTCACGCCTGACGCGCGCAAGGTCGGGCCGCGCGATCTTGCTGCCTGCGCCGTCGCGGGCGATGTCGGGGCGACGACCGTCGGCGGGCTGCTCGTCGTCGCACGGAATCTGGGCATCCGCTTCCTCGGCACCGGCGGGACGGGCGGTGTGCATCGCGGATATCCGGCGCCGCTCGACGTCTCTGCCGACCTCATCGCGCTCGTGAGCTCGCCCGTGCTCGTCGCGTGCTCGGGCGTGAAGTCGCTCCTCGACGTCCCGGCCACGATGGAGCTCCTCGAGACGCTCGGCGTCCCTGTGCTCGGCTTTCGCACCAACACGCTGCCGCTCTTCTACTCGGCGACCGGCGGGCCGCCGGTCCCGCAGCGCGTCGAGGACGTCGAGACCGCCGCCCGCACGGCGTCGGCGCATTGGCAGCTCGGAGGCTGCGGTCTCCTGCTCGCGAACCCGCCGCCCGAGAGTCTCGATGTCGAGGATCTGATCGAGGAAGCCGTCGCCGAGGCTGGCCGTCAAGGCGTGTTCGGCCAGGCCGTAACGCCGTTCGTCCTCGCGTTCCTGCACGAGCGATCGGATGGGCGGACCCGTGAAGTGAATCGCAAGCTCATCGTCGCCAACGCGCAGCTGGCAGGTGAGGTAGCGGTAGCGTTCGCCGCGCTGTGAGCCTCTACGACGCGGTTCGCGACCTTCCGTTGCGCATAGACGGCTACTCGCTGGAGGGTCTCGAGCTGCAAGCTCGCCCCGAGTTCCTCCGCAAGACGACCGTCGTCCACCTGCACGGTGCAGGTGAGGAGGGGATCGGCGAGGACGTGACGTACGAGGCCGCCGAGCACGACCGCCAGCAAGAGCGCGGGCCGACGCTCCCACTCGCCGGCGGCTGGAGGCTTCACAGCTTCTCCCAGCACCTTGCGACGGTTCCGCTCTTCGACCCGCTGCCCGAGCGCCTCGTCTACGTCGACTACCGGCGCTGGGCATTCGAGTGCGCCGCGCTCGACCTTGCGCTGCGACAGTCGGGCACCTCACTCGGAGAAGCAGTCGGCCGAGAGCCACGCCCCATCACGTTCGTCGTCTCGATGAGCCTGGGTGAGCCCCCGTCGACGGAGCGCTTCCGTTCGTGGCTCGAC
>JAERMP010000100.1 GCA_016844515.1 Thermoleophilia bacterium
GCCGTTCGCGCGATCGATCCGGAGCTGATCTTCGTCGTCGGCTGGTCGCAGCTCGTTCGGGACCCGTTCATCGTGCTCGCACGTGAAGGCGTCTTCGGGATGCACCCGACGCTGCTCCCGCGCCATCGCGGTCGTGCGCCCGTACCCTGGGCCATCCTGTCGGGTCTTGCGCGCACTGGAGTGACGCTGTTCGAGATCGTCGATGCGACGCCGGACTCGGGGGCGATCGTCGGTCAGGCGGTCGTGGACATCGAGCCGGACGAGACCGCCACGACGCTCTTCGATCGCATCGCCGATGCTCATGTCGAGCTCATCCGCGAGTACGTGCCACAGCTCATCTCGCGAACCGCGCCGAGGATCCAGCAGGATCCGACCCGAGCGAGCTCGTGGACGAAGCGGGCCCCGGCCGACGGAATCATCGATTGGGAGACTCGCGCGCCGTATCTCTACGACTGGGTGCGGGCCCAGACGCGACCCTATCCGGGAGCGTTCACGTACCTCGGCGCCGAGAAGGTTGTTGTCTGGAAAGCTCGTCCCGTGGAGCTCGACGAGGTCGCGCCGGCAGGAACGATCGTCGCGACGCGACCGGAAGGCCCGGTCGTGGCGTGCGGCGATGGAGGGCTCCTCCTCGAGGACGTCGAGACGGGCGCACCGGAGCTTGCGGTGGGAGCCAGGCTCGGATGACAACGCTCGGCTGGCTCGCGTTCACGGGGGAAACCATGTTTCCCCCGTGTGCCCCCTTCCTCCTGAGAGCGTGGGGAACCTCCCGTTTCTTGCGCGGGGGAACCCATGGTTCTCCCGCGAGCCCCCTCCTAAGGCGCAAGGCGCATGGGTTCCCCACACCCCTCCCCGCTCATCGATCGACCGGGGTCGGTCGATGAGCCGCGTTCTCGTCATCGCTGCGCACCCGGACGACGAGGTCCTGGGGATGGGAGGCACGATCGCTGTTCACACGGATCGAGGCGACGAGGTGCGCATCGTGGTCGTGACGGACGGTTCGTCGACGCAGTACCCGGGCGATGCCGAAACACGGGCGCGCAAGGAAGACGAGGCGGTACGCGCGGCTGCAGAGCTCGGCGTCACGGACTACGTCCACCTCGATCTTCCGGACATGCGCCTCGACACGCTTGCCCACGTCGA
Organism: Thermoleophilia bacterium; assembly: GCA_016844515.1. Next base: position 1,141 of record JAERMP010000100.1, read on the forward strand.
CGTGAACAAGGTCGTCGAGGGGCACATCCGCGACTTCGCGCCGGCGGTCGTCTATACGCCCCAGCCGGACGTCAATAGGGATCACCGCGTGCTGTTCGACTCGGTCGCGGTTGCGACGCGGCCGACTCCGGGACAGCCCGTGCGTCGAGTGCTCACGTACGCGCCGACGTCGAGCACCGAGTGGACGCCTGCCGCGGTCAATTGGTTCGTGCCGAACTGGTTCGTCGACATCACGGAGACGCTCGAGCGGAAGGTCGCCGCCTTCGCCCACTACGAGACCGAGCAGCGCGACTATCCGCACCCGCGGAGCGAGCGAGCGATCAGGGCCGCCGCCGAGTTCTACGGAGCGAGCTGCGGGTGCGAGTACGCGGAGCCGTTCGTCCTCGTACGCGGACTCGAGCGCGCGTAAGCCAGCGCCGTGGCGCGCTGGCCACAACTCCTGATCGTGCTCGCGCTGCTCGGGGCGACCGCGGCGGCCTTCGCGGTTACCGAGCGTCTCAAGCTCGAGCGGAGCCCCGTCACGGGAACCAAGGTCGATCGCGTGTTCTCGCCCGTGTGCGAGTGCGCGCGGGATGTCGCCGTGATCTCGGTCGTGCTGAGGCGACGCGAGACGGTCACCGCCGACGTGCTCGATGCCAGCGGTGATTCTGTGCGCACGCTCGTTCGCAAACGCCCTGAGCCTGCCGGCCGCGTCTCATACACCTGGGACGGGCGGGACAACGCTGATCGAATCGTCACCGAGGGGCTCTATCGACCGCGCGTCCAGCTCGAGCGCAACGGGCGCACGATCGTGCTCCCGAACCCGATCCGCGTGGACACGACGGCTCCTCGGATACGGCTCGTGCGGGTCTTCCCACGCGTGTTCTCGCCTGACGGCGACGGCCGACGCGACCGGGTGACCGCCACGTACTCACTCGATGAGAGAGCCCGAGCCATGATGCTCGTCGACGGTCAGCGGCGCGTGCTGAGCCGCTTCCGTCCGCTCGAGGGCAAGCTCGTCTGGTTCGGGCGGGTGGAAGGCCGCCCTGTGCGGCCCGGGACCTACGAGATTCGCCTTCGTGCCGTCGATCGGGCGGGAAACCGATCGGCGCGGACGCGAGACTTGCCGGTGCGGGTGCGCTACGTCGAGCTCTCGCGCGATCGCATCGAGGTCGCCGCGGGTAAGCGCTTCTCCGTGCGGGTTCGCACCGACGCGCCGTCGTATCGGTGGCTCTTCGCCGGCGACAAGGGAGCCGGGCAACGACAGGTCCTGGTGCTGCGAGCGCCCGAGACGCCCGGAACGTACTTCCTCTACGTCTCGGTCGCGGGCCGTGCGGACCGGGCGGAGGTCGTCGTATCGGCATCGCAATGACCGGGCCTCTGATCGTGCTCGGGGTCAGCCGTTCGGGCACGACGCTGCTTCGCGTCATGCTGGATCGCTCACCGGGGATCGCCCTCCCCGACGAGTCGTTCTTCGTCCCGCTTCTCGCGCGACGACATGGGCGAACTGTCGAGCCCAAGGGATTTCTCGACGACTTGAGCCGGATCCCGAATCTCCGGGCGTGGGGAGTCTCGCCCGACGAGGTCGCGCCGCGGCTTTGGTCTGGGATGAAGACCGGTGAGGCGATCTCCGCGATCTTCGAGTCCTATGCGACGAAGGTCGGCAAACCTCGCTGGGGTGACAAGACGCCGATGTACATGCGTCACCTCCCATTGCTCGCGAGACTGTTTCCCGACGCCCAGTACGTCCATCTCATCCGAGACGGGCGTGACGCCGCGCTCTCCTTTCTCGAGATGCCCGAGGGGACGTTCACGCGCACGTGGGCGCATCCGCGCGATGCCGCTCAATTCGCATGCCTGTGGCGAAAGGAGGTAGGCGACGCCCGCGTGCTGGGGCAGAGCGTCGGCCCGGGTCGGTATCTGGAGGTGCGCTACGAGGAACTGGTCACCGCGACTCCGCGGGTCGTCGAGTCGATCTGCGGCTTCGCCAGCCTGCTCTTCGAGCCCGAGATGGTCGAGTACGCGGGTGCGGTCGACGTCTCGGGCAAGCCACACCAGCAGCGGCTCCTGCAGTCACCCACGGTCGGAGTTAGGAGCTGGCGCGACGACATGAGCCCGGCCGATGCGCGAGCGTTCGAGGCGATCGCGGGAGATCGTCTATCCGAGCTCGGGTACGAGCTCCGTGATCCGCCGCCCCGCTCGCCGAGCGCTCGAACGCGACTTGCGCTCCGTTGGTACGACGTGCGACTCACCGCGTGGAACGCTACGGCTAGCGCGCTCCAGCGATCGCCCATGTGGCGCCGGCGACATCCTCCGCTCTCCGGTTAGCGCTTCGGCGCATCACGGCCAGGCGTCGCGATCAGGCGACCGTTCAGCGAGAAGAAGTACGTGCGCTCGGTCGCGATCCCGGGTGAATAGCGACCCAGGGGGAGCCGCCACGCGATCTCGCCATCGGACACACGCAGCGCATAGGTGCGTTTCTCCAAGGTCGAGAAGAACACGTACTCACCAATCACCACGGGTGCACCCAGGATCCGCCCGCCGACCCACTTGCTCCAGAGCTCGCTTCCGCTCGTCGCACGAAACGCCCGGAGTCGTCCGTCGAATCCTCCTGCAAACACGCGGCCGTCGGAGATCGCAGGAGTCGTGTATCCGAGCCCACCGACGTGCGCGGTCCACACGACCATGCCGTTCGAGGCGTCGAGCGCGACCACTTTGCCCGAACGCGCGACGGAGTAGATCCGCGCACCGTCCGTCGACGGGCTTGCGTAGAAGCTCTCGTACCGAAATGTGTCGCGCTTGAGATATGTCGTCCAGAGCTCCCGTCCGGTCGTGCGATCGACGCAGACGAAAGAGCCCGCGTAGGTCGTGACGCAGACGCGTTCGCCGAAAACCGACGGGCTTGCGTTGACCCGTCCGCCCGTGTCGTAGGCCCACACGACTCGCCCCGTGTTGGAGCGCACGGCGAAGAGCCGCCCGTCATGGGATCCGAAGAAGACCGTCCCTTCGACGACGACGGGAGACGACTCGACCTTGCCCGAGGTCTGAACCTGCCAGACGCTGCGACCGGTCTTGCGGTCGAGCGCGGTCACTGTTCCCGCCTGTGAGCTGACGATCACGCGGGGGCCGTCGATCGCCGGGCTGGACGGCAGCGTTCCGCCGACTCGGCGTTGCCAGCGGATCTTCCCGGTTTCCGCTTCGAGCGCGTAGGTCGTGCCGGCGAACGAGTTGACGTAGAGCTCCCCGTCGCAATAGACGGGAGGAAACTCGATGTAGCTCTCGAGCCCGCGCGTCCAGAGGAGCTTCCTGGCCGGGAGCCCGAGAGTCGCCGACGGGCGCGCGAGCGAGCGTCGTGGATCGCCTCCGAAGGTCTGCCAGCAGCGCCGGTCGCCCGCCGGCTCCGGAATCGCTGCGGGCTGCGGCGTCGAGGTCGTGCCTTCCGACACCGTCACCCCCTCGAGCTCGGTGTCGAGAGCTCCTTTCGGCCGGTCATTAGTCGTGAACCACACGGCAGCCGTCAGGCCGCCGAGCGCGACGACGAGCACGGCGACCGCAGCGATGATCCAGACGAAGGCCCTCGGCATAGTGAAGGCCGATTGTGCCGGCCGGAGTCAGTGTGCCAGCAGCTTCGGCGTCGGCGGCGCCGCGTCTCGCGCCGAAACATCCTCTTTACGTGTTGCGGGTGCGACGAGGATCGCAGCGGCCACTCCGAACACCCCCCAGGTCAGCGGATCTTCGAAGAACCCGGCGTAGAGCAGCGAGTGGACCACGAGCGCGAGCAGAATCGCGGAGAGCCCCACTCCGAGCGTGCGGTCCCGTCGTGTGACGAGGACGAGCGCCCAGCCCGCGGCGCCGAGTGTCCACGCGTAGAGCGCGAACCCGATGACACCGAGCTCAGCGAGCACGGTGAGCGGTGTCGTATGCGAGGCATTGCGGCTCGGCGAGCCCTTCCCGGCGAGCTCCGAGCTGGCCCGTGGCTGACCCCCCACGCCGACGCCTGCGATCGGTCGCTCCTTGAATGCGTCGAGAGTGACCGTGATGAGTCGCGAGCGGCCACTGGTGACGTCCCTGGCGGACCGTCCGCCGACGGCTGCTGCGGCCACGGCTCCGGCCGCAACGGCGACGATCAGCGCGGAGGCGATCAAGGCGGTTTGCATTCGCCGGCCGGATCCGACGAGAGCTACGCCAAAGGTCACGGCGAAAAGCGCCACGAAGCTCGACTGCGAATAGGAGTAGAAGAGACCCCAGAACAGGAACGCGACGAAAACCGACGCGACGACCCAGTCGACCGTTCGGCCTCGTCGGATGAGGATGGCGACGAGCAGGACCGCGATCGGAAGGACGAGGTACCGGCCGTACAGGCTCGGGTCCTTGAACAGCGAGGTCACGCGGAAGAACGACGTGTACGCGTTCGCGACCTCGACGTCTCGAGCGAAGAACACGGTCCGCGTCTGCGCCTGCCAAATCCCGATTCCAGCGAAGATCGAGCCCAGCGCGACGAGTGTGACGAGGAGCGCTCGCGGAAGCCAGGCCGCTACCGGAGCGCGGGCGACCGTGGCGAAACCGGCCACGAACGGAAAGACGAAGAATGCGAGCGCGATTCCTCCTGCCCGTTCGTCCCAGGTCCAGAGGAACGAGGTTGCGGAGAAGGTGACGAGCGCAGCGAGTGGGAGCGCCAGCAGGAAGGGAGGCGCGGCGGGGTGTTCGCCGCGAGCCATCCTGTAGCCGAGCGCGAGTACTGCGGCCGCTACGACGAGGTACAGCGGAAAGAGGAGAAAAGCGTCCTCCTCGCCCAGTCGAACGGGAATTCGGAACGGAGCAACGCACAGGAGCACGACCGGGACGACCGCCGGGTAACGCGTCAAGGGAACTGCGACGAGAATCGCTGCGACAACTCCCACGCCGACGAGCCCGATGCCTGCCGGCTCGGTGAAGAGGAGTCGGAGGTCGTCGTCACCGACGAGCGAGCGCCCGATGCCCGCCGTTCCAAGCCCGAGGAGCGCGAAGCCGGCGAGTGGCAACAGGCGTCCACGTGGGATCAGCACGAGAACGGCGCCGAGCGCGCCGACGAGCGCGGCAACCTGAGCAGCGTCCGTGTGCTCCACGGATGGGACGTTACGCGTTGGGATCTAGTGGTTGAATAGCCCGATGATCGAAGCCTGGAAGAAGGCGCTCGTGCTCGCGCCGCACACGGATGACGGTGAGCTCGGCTGCGGCGGAACGATGTCGCGCCTCGTCGAGGGCGGCTGCGAGGTTCGCTACGTCGCCTTCTCGATCGCGACGCGCTCCCTCCCGCCCGGCTTCGAGCCCGACACGCTCGCTCGGGAGGTGCGGGAGGCGACCGGTGAGATCGGGATCCGCGAGGACTGGCTCACGGTCCACGACTTCGACGTTCGCACCTTCCCGGAGCGCCGGCAAGACATCCTCGAGCTCCTCGTCGCGCTCTGGGAGGAGTACGAGCCGGACGTCGTCTTCCAACCGTCACATCACGACGTTCACCAGGATCACCAGACGATTGCTCAGGAAGGCCTCCGCGCGTTCAAGCGGACGACGATCCTCGGCTACGAGGTCCCCTGGAACAACTTCGACTTCTCGTACGGCGCGTACATCTCGCTCGAGAAGCGCCACATCGAGCGGAAGGTTGCGGCCCTCTCGCGCTATGCCTCACAACAGCACCGGCGCTACGCCGATCCCGAGTACATCTGGAACCTCGCCCGCGTTCACGGGGTCAACGTGAACCGCGAGTACGCCGAGTGCTTTCAGGTCTACCGGATCGTCGCCTAACGAGCGAGGCGCAAGCGCGCAGAGATTGCCTTTCGCTCCGCGGGAAGGTAGAAGCCGAGCGGAAAGAGCACCAGCGGGTAGATCGCCGCGAGCGCGAGCGCCACGGGAAGCCCACCACCCGCGAGCTTGCCGACCACGACGAGCACGATGCCCGTCGACGCGGCGGTCAGGACGCGGCGCCACTGGTACGGGACGGGGTAGATCCGCTGCGCCCACCAGACCATGCCCGCGAACATCGTTGCGTACGCGGCGATGGTCGCGACGGCTGCGCCCATCATCCCGTAGGACGGGATCAGGAGCAGGTTCAGCGCGATGTTCACTGCGGCGGCGGCGCCGGTTACGACCCAGTTGAACTGCGTCCGCTTCGCCCGGCCGACGCCGATCGCGATGACGATGTAACCGGCGAACGCGACCGTCGAGAAGGCGAGCGGGCCCACGACGCGGGACGAGCTCTCGAACGCCGGTGCCGCGATCCATTCGACGATCCAGGGGGAGAGGAGCGCGAGCGCCGTGGCCACCCAGGTCGTTACGAGCACCACGTAGGTCAGCACGTACGCGTAGGTGCGGCGCGCTTCGCGATCGTCCTCGATCGAGTACGCGAACGCCGGCCAGGCAAGCCGAAAAGCCGTCAGCAGGAGCACCATCGCCGAGGCGAGGCGCACGCCAACCGAGTAGAGGCCGACTTCCTGCGTGTCCGCGAGCTTGACGAGGAAGAGCCGGTCCGAGAAGTTCGTCACCCAGAGGAAGAGCGCGGTCGGCACGAGCGGGACGCCGAAGTGGTTCATCCTCCGCAGGAGGCCTCGGTCGAACTGGAGGCCGAGCTGTTCGCGCCGGTACCCGAGGAGAACG
>JAERMP010000275.1 GCA_016844515.1 Thermoleophilia bacterium
GTCACGCAGTCCCAGACGACGTCGTCCGTGACGGCGTTCGGGACGAGTGCCGCGAGCTCCCCTCCCGCGAGCGCTGCCGGTCCCTCGGCGAAGAGCTGGTCGCGAATGCCCATGATGAGCAGCTTCGGCGAGAGCGCCTTGCCGGTCGCGTACGCGGGGCAGACGTCCTGGCAGCGCCCGCACTCCGTGCACGACATCGCGTCGAGCATCTGCTTCCAGGTGAGGTCGGCCACGGTGCCGGCGCCGAACCGCAAAGCGGCCTCGTCCTCGGCCTCGAAGTCGAGAGGCTCGAGACGCCCGCGCGCCCGAGTGCTACCGAAGAAGACGTTGATCGCCGCGGTCGCGATGTGCAGGTGCTTGGAATGCGGGAGGTAGGCGAGGAAGCTCAGGATCAGGAGCACGTGCGCCCAGACGAAGATGCGCTCGAGTACCTCGGTCGCCGTCCCCGTCCCGAAGAGGCCGGAGAGCGCGTCCGAGATAGGCGACCACGCAGCGGGCCACGGGTTCAGCCCGAGCGCGATCACCGACGCGTGCCAGAGGAGCAAGGTCGTCACGATCCCGGCGATCAACGCCAGGATGAAGTCCGCCTCACCGAGGTGGCTGCCGTCGAAACGTCGCGGCCGCTGCACCTTGCGGATCCAGAGCGCCGTCCCGACACCGGTGAGCACCAGCACGACGAAGACGTCGACCATGAGCGCGTACCACCCCTGGCTCTCGAGCCAGCCGAGCGGCGATCCGGAGGGGAGCGAGGGCTCGCGGTCGACGATCCCGACGATCGCCATGAAGATCGTCGGGAAGAGGACGAGGAACCCCCAGAAGATGAATGCATGCATGAGCCCCGGCACGATCCGCTGGAGGAGCTTGCGCTGGCCGAGGACGATCGTCGCCTCGTTGCGAACACGCGCTGGGAGGTCGGTCGCGCGCGCGACCGGCTTCCCCACCCGCACGAGCCGGGTGAGGAAGAGGGCGCGTCGAGCGAAGAGCGCGCCCGCGATCGCGATCGCGCCGACGAGCGCGACCGCGGAGGCGACGCTCGCGGTGGAGCTCAGCCGCCCCTCGCCTTCCGGAGCTCCGCCGAGATCGCCGGGACGACCTCGTGCAGGTCGCCGATCACGGCGTAGTCGGCACTCGCCAGGATCGGCGCCTCGGGGTCGGTGTTGACGGCGAGGATCGCCTTCGCGCCCTTGCAGCCGGCCATGTGCTGCGTCGCGCCCGAGATTCCGCACGCGATGTAGATGTCGGGCGCGATCTTCGTCCCCGTTTGCCCGACCTGGTCGGTATGCGGCCGCCAGCCGGCCATCGTGACCGCGCGCGAGCAGCCAACCGCCCCGGCGAGAAGGCTCGCGAGCTCTTCGATGATCCCGAAGCCCTCGGGTGAGCCGGCCCCGCGACCGCAGGAGACGACCACCTTCGCGTCGGCGAGAGACACGCCGCCGGCGGCGGCTGCGACGCGCTCGACGACCCGTACGACGATGTCCGCGTCCGAGAGCGCTGGGGTGAACCGCTCGACGGCGGGCTCACCGGCCCGCTCCTCGGCCGCGACGACGTGCGGTTGCACCGTGAGCAGCTTGACGGGCCCGTGTAGGTGCGCCTCCTCGAGCAGGCTGCCGCCCCAGCGGACGCGCGTGACGAGGAATGGGTCACCTGCCGTTGCCGCCACGCAGTTCGCCGAGAACGGGAGGTCGAGCTTCGCGGCCACATGTGCGAGGACTTCGTTTCCCCGTTCGGTGCCAGCGGCTACGACGGCGGCAGGCGAGAGCCGCTCGACGAGCTCGACGATCGCCTGCGCGATCGCAGCGGGTGCATAGGAGGCGAATGCGTCTCCTTCGGCGACGTAAAGCGTCTCGACGCCTTCCACCGGCACAGCGACGCCGGCCGTGAATGCGTGCAACGGGCCGCCGAGCTCACGCGCGAATGCGAGCGCCTGCTGCGCGAGCTCGCTCGGCTCCTCGACATAGACGAGAACCACCTACACGACCCCGATCTGCTGCAACATCTCCACCACTGCGGGCGCCGCTTCCGGCCCGTGGCCGAGGATCACGGCCTCCTTACCCTGGCCCTCGGGCACGACCAGCCGCACCTTCTCGAGCTTGGAGGAAGGTCGCGTCGGCGAGCTCGACTCCACGGGCTTGCGTTGCGCGCGGAGCTTCGCCGGGACGGACGGATAGCGGGGTAGGTTGAGGCCCTCGAGCACTCCGACGAGAGCGGGGAGCGGCAGCACGAACACGTCGCGTCCGCCCGTCGCCTCCTGCTCGCAACGGACGACTTCGCCCTGGACGGACACGCCCTTGAGCCCCGTTGCAGCGGGGCGGCCCAGCGCGTACGCGACGCGGATGCCGACCTGGTAGTTCCCCGCGTCGGCGGACTCGTTGCCGAAGAAGACGAGGTCGAAAGGCCCGTTCGCCGCCTCGTCCGCGCGGATCGCCTCGACGATGGCGCCAGCCGTTGCCTGCGGGTCCCATTCCTCCCCATCCGACACGAGGTGGATCGCGCGGTCGATGCCGAGCGCCATCGCGTCGCGGAGCTGCTCAACTGCTTCCAGAGGGCCGAGCGTCAGCACGACCGACTCGCCGCCGTGCGCCTCGACGAGTCGGACAGCTTCCTCGACGCCGCACTCCTCGTGCGGGCTGATCGTGAACCCGAGGTGACGTGTCTCGATTGCCTGTGCGTCCTCGTTGAGGACGATCGTGCCGCCCGTCATTGGCACCCGCTTCACGCAGACGAGAACCCTCACGTCCCTGGCCGCCTGTCTTCTGCGGCCGGCCGAGCCGGCCGGCGCCCCAAGAACGTGAGCGAGCTCACGAACGGATCCGCGTGTTCTCGGGGTCGAAGATCGCGGCGGAGCCGACGACGTCCACGGTGACGGGGTACGGCTCGCCCATGTACTCGACCGTGAGCTCGGTACCAACGGCCGCCTGCCCCGGCGGGAGGTACGCCATGAGAACGTGCTTCCCGACTGACGGCGCAGCACCGGCGCTCGTCACGTAC
>JAERMP010000276.1 GCA_016844515.1 Thermoleophilia bacterium
CGGTCGTGCTCATCGGCCACGAGGGGCACGAGGAAGTGGTCGGAACAATGGGTGAGGCTCCCGACGCGACGGTTCTCGTGCAGACCGTCGAAGAGGCCGAGGCGCTCGATCTCCCTGCGGACACGAGGCTCGCGTACGTGACGCAGACGACCCTCTCGGTCGACGAAACCGGCGAGATCATCACGACGCTGCGACGCCGTTTCCCGGAGATACGCGCGCCGCGCAAGGAGGACATCTGCTACGCAACCTCCAACCGCCAGTGGGCGGTCAAGGAAATGCTTCCCGAGATCGACCTGCTCCTCGTCATCGGCTCACGGAACTCGTCGAACTCCAACCGGCTGGTCGAAACCGCTCGCGCCGCCGGGACTCACGCATACCTGATCGACGACGAGACCGAGATCGACGAGGCGTGGCTCGACGGCGCAGCGACCGTCGGGATCACGTCCGGCGCATCAGCGCCGGAAAAGCTCGTCACGCGCGTCTGCGACTGGTTCCGCGCTCGAGGTGTGACGGAGATCGAGCCGTACCGCATCGTGGAGGAGGACGTCACGTTCCGCCTCCCGGTCGAGCTGCTAGCGGCGCACGAGCGCGCGCAGGTCGTCGAGCATGCTCGAGCGCGGCGCGTGAGGTGGCGCGACGAACTCGGCCAGCCTCGCCGCCGCCTCCTCGTCGAGCGAGACGGCAGCGCGAGCGGTGCCGGTCTCGTCCCAGACGCTGAAGCGGACGCGACGCTCGGGCACGTAGCGGGAGACGCGCAGGGCCTTGTGCTCGTCGGCATCAGCCCCCAGGAAGAACTCGACGAGCTTGCGCCGCTGTGGCGCGGCGCACCAGGGGCAATAGCGGTACGCGCCCACCGTCTCGCCCCCACATTGCGGGCAGTGCACCATGCCCGCAGCATACGACCCCCCGCCTGGGGTTGGAACCCATGGTCAGGCTTTCTCAATTCGCTGTTCGGAGCGACGCCTCCTCAGCCCCCACGCCTCGTTGACGAAGCCGGTCGCGGTCGCCAGCTGCGCGACGCCGACAAGGACGCCACAGCGGAAGCTGCGTGAGAACCCTCCGCGAAGAAGTCGGGCGTAGAACGACAGTGGCTGCAGACCAGGTGCCGCCTCCCCTCGACGGGCTAGCCGGTACGCCCCACGCCCGTATCGGACGTGTTGTCGCCAAAAGGCGACGACTCCAGTCGAGGGGAGGTGATGCACAACCGCCTCCGGCACGACGACGATTGAGCCGTTATCCCTGAGGAGCCTCGCGCACCAGTCACGGTCCTCGCCGGAAGCCCGTGGATAGCTCTCGTCGAAGGGCAAGCGCAGTAGGAGCGAGCGAGAGGAGGCCAGGTTGTTCGAGGGAGCGAACGCGATGCGGTCCGCATCTCCGTCGGACCACCGGAGGTGCTCGATGATCACCTCGGTCGCCCCAGCAAAGGGATCCCCCGGCCTGCCACTGACGGTCTTGCCACCCGCCGCATCGGCACCCGCGCCAAGCGCGCGTTGCAGCCGCGCGGCCCACTCCGGCTCAGGCCGGCAGTCGTCGTCCGTGAAACACACCACGCCGCCGCGGGCCGCCCGAACCCCCGCGTTTCGCGCGATCGCCGGTCCAGTGCCGTTCTGGCGCACCAGCCGCACACCGGTATGCGCGGCCACCACGTTTCGTATCGCCTCGGGGTCGTCACTTCCGTCGTCGACGACGAGGATCTCGAAGGACTCGAGCTCAGACTGGCCCGCAAGAGCCGCAAGGCACCGCTGCAGATCGGCGGGCCGGTTCCGCGTGGGGACGACGATCGTGACGGCGGGAGGCGAGCCCTTCACAGAATCGACCCGACGAGGAGTGTCGCCACCGAGCACGCGAAGCACGCTAGAGCAAGTCCCGGCTCGCGCAGGCTCGGCAACCGCAAGAGAGAGGTTACGGCACTGACCGCCGTGGCCACGAGGAGGGCGGTCAGGGCACCGACTGAGCCGAACGCGGGCACCAGCGCGAGGGCGACCAGAAATACGATCGCGCCGGTGCCGGCGATCCAGACACGCTCCCCGGGTCGGATATGCATCGTCGCAGAGGCGCCGGCCCAACCCGTCAGCACCGCGAGTGGCGCGACCGCAAGTGCGGGCGCGAGGGCCGGCTTCGCAGCGTCGAACGCCGGGTCGACAAGAGTTGACAAGATCGGTTCGGCGAACGCTGCGGCAATGATCGAGACCGGGCCGACCACCCCGAGCGACGCCCAGGCGAGGCGGCGCAGCTCCGCGTCGCCCCGCGCGGCGTCTCTCGCTCCGAGTGCCGAAAGTCGAGGCAACGAGACGGTGAAGAACTGCCACGGGACGTACATCAGCGCGATCGCGACCCCGACGGCGAGCGCCGTGTAGCCCGTCTCGTCCGGAGAGCCCGCCAGGAGGGCGACTGCGACAACGCCGCCTCGGTGCGTGAACTGGTAGAGAAACCCGCTCACTCCCTGTAGCACCGCAAAACGCGTGGCGACCTCCGGGACCGCCGCGTTCGCGGGAGCATGACGGATCGTGTCTCCAATTCCCGCGACGCCGACGGCGAGGGCGAGGGCGATCGAGAGCGGGATAGCCGCGAGCGCCCCGTCCAGGCCGAAGGTCTCGTAAAGCGCGACTGCCCCCACCACGAGAGCGGCGTTCTGGAGGGCGTAACGAACGCTCCACATCAGAGTCCGTCCGAGAGCGAGAGCCACGTGGAACGCCAGCGTCGCGGCGATGTCGAGCGCGACCGCAAGCACCACGAGTGCGACGACCTCGAGACGAAACCGCGCCGGATCGACGACCACGAGCACGGACGCACACGCGACAATCAGGACGGCCCAGGCGCCGCGCCAGCGCGCTGCCCTTTCCGCAAGGGCCCGGGCGAGCCCAGGCCGCTCGGCCTGCGGCGCTTCCGCGACGAGCCGAGCGATCATCGCCGGCCCCCCGAGCGCCGCGGCGGCCGAGCCGAGCGCGACGAGTGAGAGGGCGAGACCGAACGACCCGTAGTCGGCTGGGCCGAGGACGCGAGGGGCAAGAGTTAGGAGGAGGACGAGCGTCAGCCACTCAGCTGCCTTGCCCGCGAGCGTCGCGGCCATCTCGGCGCGAGTCGAAGCGGGCGCACGTCCCTCGATCGCCTGGGTCACGATCACTCCTGCTTCCCGCCTGCCACGCACATGTGGCGTCACGGACGCTCGAGGAACTCCACGCCCTCGTGGTCGAGACCGAAGCGGCCCAGCGCGGTAGCGGCGAGATCGACGACGCCCGGCCGATCGCCCCGCGCCTTCAGCCGCGCAGCGCCGGGAACCACGAGCGCCCACGCGTCCGCCGTGTGGTTCCCCGACCGCCCGCTGCCCACGCCCTTTCGCTGCACGGTGCCGAACGACCGCGACGTGAGCACCTCGCGCGGCCGCGCCGGCTCGTCACACCAGTGCACGACGAGATCTGG
>JAERMP010000277.1 GCA_016844515.1 Thermoleophilia bacterium
TACCTCCTCGACACGCTCGAGCGGTTGAGGGAGTTCCAGCGTGTCAGGGATCGCGCGCGCGAAGCCGAGGTCGTGCACAGCGATGCGCGCGACATCGTGCTCGAAAGGGACTTCGACGGGGTCATCACGTCGCCGCCGTATCCCGGTCTCATCGACTACCACGAGCAGCACTGGTACGCCTACGAGTTGCTCGAGCTCGACGATCGGAGCGAGCGCGAGCTGGGTGCCGCGGCTCGCGGGACGAGTCGGGCTGCTCTTGAGGCATATGTGACCGGCATCACCGAAGTGCTTCGGCGCTGCGCTGAGGCGCTCGGGCCGGATGCTCCAGTGGTCATCGTTGTGAACGACCGGCGACAGCTCTATCCTGAGATCCTCGAGCGCAGCGGGCTGCGCCTCGTCGATCGTCTCGAACGCCACGTAAACCGCCGCACGGGTCGACGTGCGGGCGAGTACTTCGAGTCGATCCTGATCTCCGTAAGGGAAGCGTAAGAGTCCAGTCGTTCGCCCGGGGATCAGCCGGTGCTCGGGGTAGCCTGGCCGTCGAGCCACCGAAAGGGGAACGACATGCGAAAGCTCTTGCGCCGGCCCTCACCGGCGATGGTTGTTGCGTGCCTCGCGCTGCTCGTGGCGCTCGGCGGGACGAGCATGGCTGCCGCGACGCAGCTTGCGAAGAACAGCGTCGGTACCGCCCAGCTGAAGGACAGTGCGGTCACGAATCCGAAGATCAAGAACAGCGCGATCAACTCGGCGAAGGTCGCGAACAAGTCGCTCCTTCGGTCCGATTTCGCACCGGGCCAGCTGCCCGCCGGGCCCACCGGTCCGCAAGGTCCAGCCGGCCCCGCAGGCGCCGCGGGTCCAGCCGGCGCCGCCGGCAAGGCCGGCGTCATCGGCGCGATCACGGTCAGGACCTCCTCCGTCACCGTCGATGGAGGCACCGCGGAGAACGCGGCATACAACAGCCAGCGCGTCACTCGACTGTGCCAGGGGGACGAGCGGGCGATCTCGGCCGGGACGTCGTGGAGCGACGACGCCGGAGGCCGCGAGCTCATGACCGGCGAGATCGAGCCGCAGCTCAACTCCCAGGGCCAGGTGATCGGTTATCTCGGGGTCGGGTTGAACGACAGCGGGAACTCGAGCACGTTCACCCTGCACGTCCTGTGCTACACGCCTTGATCGACCTGTAGCACTCTCGGCGCGAAGGCGTTACCCCTGTGTAACGCCTTCGCGCCTACCGTCGGAGGCGTGCTCGCACGCGCGGTCACTCATGCTCTCGTCGGTCTCGAACCGCGCAAGGTGGAGGTCGAGGCGCATGTGCAGCCAGGCGTCCCGGGGTTCGCAATCGTCGGGCTCGCCGACCGTGCCTGCCAGGAAGCGAAGCATCGAGTCCGAAGCGGGGTCGTGTCTGCGTCGCTGGAGTGGCCGCTCAACAGGCGGATCACCGTCAATCTCGCTCCTGCGGCGCTGAGGAAGGAGGGATCGGGCTTCGATCTGCCGATCTCGCTCGCGGTTCTTGCCGCGACGCGTCAGCTCCCGCCGGAACGCCTCGCCGAGCACGCTTCAGTAGGTGAGCTCGCACTCGACGGGCGAATCCGCCCTGTGGTTGGCACGCTCGCAGTGGCCGAGGGAGCTCGGCGGGCCGGGCTTCGCCGAGTGGTCTGCGCCGCCGAGTCTGCTCCGGAGGCCGCACTCGCGGGCATCGAACCCGTTCCAGTCCGCCACCTGGCCGAGGTGGTTGCGTACTTCCGCGGCGAGATCGACGTGCCGGCATTCGAGCCGCTCTCTGACGAGGTACTCGAGGGATCTCCGGGTCCCGACCTCGCGGACCTGCGCGGTCAGGAGCGTGCCCGCCGCGCGCTCGAGATCGCTGCTGCCGGCGCACACAATCTCTTGCTCGCGGGCCCTCCTGGCACGGGGAAGACGATGCTCGCCCGACGCCTGCCTGGCGTCCTTCCGCCACTTACGCGTGAAGAGGCACTCGAAGTGACACGCATCCACTCCGTGGCGGGCCTCCTGCCGCCAGACCGACCGCTCGTGGCCGTGCCGCCGTTTCGCGCTCCGCATCACGGAGCCTCAGCGCCTGCGGTCGTCGGTGGCGGGCCGAGTCCCCGCCCGGGTGAGATCTCGCTCGCACACCGTGGGGTCTTGCTTCTCGACGAGCTCCCCGAGTTCTCACGCTCGGTGCTGGAGGCGCTGCGCCAGCCGCTCGAAGACGGTGTCGTGGCCGTCTCCAGAGTCGGCGGTCACGCGCTCTTTCCCGCGCGGTTCCAGCTCGTCGGGACGATGAACATGTGTCCCTGCGGTGGGCGGGGCGATCCCGCTGTCGAGTGCGGCTGCACGGCGCAACGACTCGCGGCGTACCGAGAGAAGCTGTCAAAGGCGCTGCTCGATCGCTTCGACCTCGCCGTGGCGATGCCGCGACCGCGAGCGGTGGAGCTGGCAGCCGCACCCGCGGAGTCGTCAGCGGATGTGCGCGAGCGGGTCGTCGCGGCGAGAGAACGTCTCCGAACGGCGCTTCCGCGGCGGACAGATGGCGCATCAGAGCTGCTGTCGAGCGCGGTCGACCGGCTACCTCTCTCAGGAAGAGGACGTGTGCGCGTCGCGCGCGTCGCGCGGACGATCGCCGCGCTGGCGAGCGCGCGCGAGGTCGAGCCTGCCCACGTGGCCGAGGCGCTCTCGTACCGGATACCCGGCGAGCTTGCTGCCTCCTGATGCATCCCGTGAACCGCCGACTTCGTCGTCGCGACAGCGCGTTTCCACCTCTGCTCGGTGCGATCCACGATCCGCCCCCGCAGCTCTACGTCCGCGGCGACGGGGAGCTGGAGGTGCTCGCCCGAGCTGCTGTCGCCATCGTCGGCGCTCGTGCCTGCTCGCCCTACGGGCGCTCCGTCGCTCGGTCGCTGTCGCGCGACCTCGCGGCTGCGGGTCTCGTCGTCGTGAGCGGAATGGCTCGTGGTATCGACGGAGAGGCTC
>JAERMP010000101.1 GCA_016844515.1 Thermoleophilia bacterium
CGCAATGAGCCCACGCCGGAAGCCAACCGCTACGGCGTGGGCTCTGCTTCGCGCTTGAAGCTTCGCGAGCAGATGCCTGACGTGTGATTTCACCGTCTCCTCCGACAAGAAGAGACGTTCGCCGATCTCACGATTGACGAGGCCGTCCGAGACGAGTTGAAGCACCTCGATTTCGCGCGCGGTCGGATCCTGCCCAACCTCGCGGGTAGCCGGCGGCGTGAACGGGATGACCGATCCATGCCGACTCGAGCTGCGTCGCGCCGCAGCCGCTTCGAATCGACGGCTGTGGTCGCGATACCGGTTCAGAATCTCCTTACGCTCAGCGGCGTCCACGCTTCCGGTATCGGCCTCAACGGCCTCGCGCTTTAGGTCGCGCGCTGCCGTACTGGCTCGAACGGGGGAGAGCGGCGGCGCTGCGCGTAAACTTCATCGAGCACGATCAGATTGGGTTACTTAAGGGTCCGCACTACATGGGAGATGCTTGATTTCAGCCGCCGAGAGCCACACGGGTCTACCGATCCCGACCTTTCGGCGCCGGCGGCGTCGTACTTTTTGCGGACCGACGATTCTTGCCTGCGCCGCGGGTGGGAGAAAGGGGATTACATGAAACGAAGACCACGTGGCTGGCGGTTCGGTGCCATGGCCACGCTTGCCCTGCTCGTTGTCGTGGTTGCCGGCGCGAGTGTCGGGCAGTCCGCGCTGGGTGGGGCAGATCAGAGCGGTGTGCTCGTGAGCGGCACGACCGACACGGTCACGAACCTCGACCCCGCCGGCAACTACGACTTCGGCTCGTTCTCGGCCGACGTCAACATCTACGAGCAGCTGATGGGCTTCCCGAACGGGGCGAAGATCCAGCCGGTGCTTGCGACCAAGTGCTTCGCCGTTGGCGGTAACAAGACCTGGAGATGCACCCTGAGACGGGGCGTCACGTTCCACGATGGGTCGGCATTCGACTCGGCAGACGTCAAGCACTCGTTCGACCGGGTCATCAAGATCAACGACCCCTCGGGGATCTCCTCGCTCCTCGGCAACCTGAAGAGCACGAAGACGAGCGGCAAGTACGCCGTTACCTTCAACCTCAAGTCGCCGCAGTCAACGTGGCCGCTGATCCTCGCGACGGGCGGTGGGTTCATCGTTCCGGACAGCTATCCCGCGAACAAGCTCCAGGCGAACGACCAGGAGCAGATCGGGACCGGCCGGTACACGCTGACGAAGTACACACATGGCCAGCAGGCGGTCTACGAGCCGTTCGATGACTACTGGGGGGCGCAGGCGAAAAACGACGGGTTGATCGTTCGGACATACGCCAAGTCGTCGACCATGAAGCTCGCCATCCAGCGAGGCGAGATCGACATGGCGTTCCAGACGTTCACCCCGACGGAGCTCGCTTCACTCAGGAAGGCCCAGGGCCTCCGTGTGTACTCGGGCCAAGGCGCGGTGATCCGCTACCTCGTCCTGAGCGTCGAGCGTGAGCCGACGAACAACATCGCAGTGCGGCGCGCGCTTGCGTACGCGTTCCCGCGACAGGCGGTCGCCGCGCGGGTGTACCGCGGGGACGTCAAGCCTCTCTTCTCGATGCCCCCGGCAGGTCTGCCCGGCCACATCGACGCGTTCGCGTCGCGGTACGGACGGACGCCGAATCTGGCTGCAGCCAAGCGAGCACTCCAGAACGCTGGATTGGACACGCCGTTCCCGATCGAGCTCTGGTGGACGCCCACGCACTACGGCGACGCGTCGGCTGACGAGTACGCCGAGATCAAGCGCGGCCTCGAGAAGAACGGTGTCTTCAAGGTCACGCTCAAGTCGACCGAATGGGCCCAGTACTCAGACGCGCTCGGGAGGCAGTACAACGCGTTCCAGCTGGGCTGGTTCCCGGACTACCCGGACGTCGAGAACTATGTCGTGCCGTTCTACCGGTCCGACAATTTCCTCGCGAACGGGTACAAGAGCACGAAGATGGACAACCTGATCAAGGCGTCGCTTGCGGCGAAGACGGAGTCGAAGAGGTTCGCCATCTACCGGCAGATCCAGCAGCTGGCGGCCGCCGACGTTCCGATCATCCCGTACTGGCAGGCGAACATGATCGCCGTGGGACGGAGCAACGTGCGAGGGATCCCGAGCACTCTCGACGCGTCGTTCATCATGCGGTATTGGAAGGTCTCGAAGTCGTAGACCTTGCGGAGGGGCGCTGCGTTTGCGGCGCCCCTCCGTCTCTCTCGTGACGGCGCGTATCCACTCGGTCGTTCGAGGGGCTACGGTTGACCCTGCGACGCCGAAGTGTGTCGGTGCGCCCACTCGATAAGCGTTCATGGCCGCCAAGGGAACATCGCTCAGGCAGTACGCGCTCACGCGTATCGCGCTCGTCATCCCGATGGTCTTCATCCTGCTCACGCTCGTCTTCCTGCTCATGCGGGTTGCGCCGGGCGATCCCATCTCCTCGGCGCTCGGAGGCAGGGTGCCGAAGGAGGAGGTCGACAAGATCAAGGCGGAGCTCGGGTTCGACCGGCCGATCTACGTTCAGTACGGCGACTATCTCGCCGACGTTGTGCGGCTCGACTTCGGCACGACCATCACCGATCGCCGTCCGATCGGGGACATCGTCAAGGAAAACGGGGCCGCGACGCTCGAGCTCACGTTCTTCGCAATGATCGTCGCGCTCGTCGTCGGTGTCACGTTCGGGCTCCTCGCCGGCCGCTTCAGGGACACGTGGATCGACGGCGGTGGCCGGTTGTTCGGGATCGTGATCTACGCGATGCCCGTGTTCTTCCTTGGCCTGATGGCGCAGCTCTTCTTCGGGTCGTACCTCGGGTGGCTGCCGACCTCGGATCGAGCGAGCCCGATTGTCGACGCGACGCTCGAGACGCACACCAACATCTACACGATCGACACCCTCATCAACCGTGACTGGGATGCGTTCGTCGACGTCTCGAAGCACCTGATACTGCCGGCTGTGACGCTGGGCCTAGTCACGGCCGGTGTCTTCATTCGACTGATCCGCGTCAACGTGATCCGGACGATGAAGGACGACTACATCGAGGCGGCGCGGGCGCGGGGGGTCGACGAGCGCTCGGTCGTGTACAACCACGCGTTCAGGAACGCGCTCGTACCCGTGATCACGATCGTCGGGCTCACGGTTGCCTTGCTGCTCTCGGGGGCGGTGCTGACCGAGACGACCTTCAACTGGCCCGGCATCGGCCACACGTTGATCCTGTATCTGCAGAACCGCGACTACACGGCAGTCCAGGGGATCATCGTCGTGTTCGCCCTCGTCGTCGTGCTCGCCAGCCTGATCATCGACTTCGTGAACGCCTACATCGATCCGAGGATTCGGTACTGATGGCAGCTCCGGCGCAGGCGCAGGCGGAGAGCGCCCCGGCTCCCGGAAGGACGAGGCTGTCAGGTCTCAGGCGGGCGTTCACGCCGGTGACGGAAGCCCGGGGGATGACGCGGACGATGCTCTGGCTCGGGGCCGGGATCACGATCGCGTTCGTGCTCATCGCCCTCTTCGCTTCGCTCATCGCACCGTACGACTTCGACACCTTCCAGGCCAATGGGCAGCGGTTCGGTCAGCTCGAGCCACCCTCATCCGATCATCTCATGGGGACGAACGTGCAGTCGACGGACGTCTTCTCGCGGATCGTCTGGGGGACTCGAACAGAGCTGAAGGTCGTGTTTGTCTCGCTGTTCCTCTCGATAACGACCGGCGTTCCGCTCGGCCTCTTCTCGGGGTACTTCGGTGGGAAGCTCGACCGCGTGCTCGTCTTGGTGATGGACGCTCTGCTCGTCTTCCCGTTTCTCCTGCTTGCGATCGTGATCGCGTTCCTGCTGGCCGACAAGGTCGGGCAGGGGATCCTCACGGCCGCCATCGCGATTACGGTCGTGTACATCCCGCTGTATTTCCGCGTCGTGCGAAATCACACGATCAGCATCCGTGAGGAGCCGTTCGTCGAGGCGGCGCGCGCGCTCGGCGCACGCCCGCTCACCATCATTCGGAAGTACGTCTTCTTCAACGTCGTGCAGAATGTCCCGCCGCTTGCGACGCTCAATGCGGCTGACGCGATCCTTACGCTTGCAGCGCTCGGGTTCCTCGGCTACGGGATCCAGCCGACCGATGGCGCGGAGTGGGGTTACGACGTCAACCGTGCGGTCTCCGACGCCGCGTCCGGGATCTGGTGGACGGGTCTCTTCCCCGGGTTTGCGATCGTCCTCCTCGTCGTGGGCCTTACGCTTCTCGGCGAGGGCTTGAGCGAGACGATCAATCCCGTCCTGCGCAAGCGGCCGAAGGTGGACGTCGACATGGCTCCTCCATCGAGTGCGGAGGCCGAGACCCGGTGACCTCCTCGCCCGTCGTTTCGGTCCGCGACCTGCGTGTCTACTACGGCACGCTGCGCGGCACGGTTCGCGCTGTCGATCGCGTGTCGCTCGACATCGAGGCCGGGCAGGTTCTCGGCGTCGTGGGCGAGTCGGGGTGCGGAAAGTCGACGCTCGGGCGCGGAATCCTCGGGCTGCTGCCCGAGGGTGCGGTGTCCGACGGGGAGGTGCTCTACGAAGGTCGGAACCTTGTCGGAATGTCCCCCAGGGAGCTTCGCCGCCTCCGCGGACCAGACCTCGGGCTCATCTTCCAGGAGCCGATGACGCGGCTGAACCCACTCATGCGCATCGAGGAGCACTTCTCCGAGACGCTGACGCAGCACGAGCCGAACCTCGACGACCGCGAGGTCCGTCGGCGCTCCCTCGAGACGTTGGGGAGGATGGGAATCCCGCCGACCCGTTTTCGCCAGTACCCGCACGAGTTTTCGGGTGGAATGCGTCAGAGGATCATGATCGCGCTCGCGCTCGTCCTCCGACCGAAGCTGCTCATCGCCGACGAGCCGACCACCTCGCTCGACGTCATCGTCGAGGCGCAGATCCTGAGCATCCTCGCCGACCTTCAGGAGAACTTCGGGACCGCGCTGCTCTTGATCACGCACAACCTCGGGATCGTCGCCGAGGCATGCGACCGTGTGGCCGTGATGTATGCCGGTCAGATCGTGGAAGAGGGTGCGGCCCGTGAGGTGTTCAGCGAGCCTGCCCATCCATACACCCGTGAGCTCCTAAGGTCGACAATCTCGTTGGCAACGACGGAGCTCCACTCGATTCCCGGAGCACCGCCCAATCTGATCGATCCTCCGGCGGGGTGTCGCTTCCATCCGCGCTGCCCCAACGCGATGCATGTGTGCGCCACAAAGAACCCAGTCGAACAGGAACTCGACGGCGGCCGGCGGGTGCTCTGCTGGTTGCACGGGCCCGCCGACGACCTGTCCGAAGGCGCGTTGTCACCGCTCGAGCGCGAAGAGATCCAGGTTGCTGACGAAGCCTGACGTCGCCAGGGACGCGGTTCTTGTCTCGGTTCGTGGCCTGAAGACCTACTACTCGATTCGCGGCAGCTTCGGGCAGCGCCTGCTCGGACGCGAGGCCGGCTTCGTCAAGGCTGTCGACGACGTCTCTTTCGACCTTCGCAAGGGCGAGGTGCTCGGGCTCGTAGGCGAGTCGGGGAGCGGCAAGACGACGCTCGGGCGGACACTGCTCGGCCTGGTCCCCGCCACCGAGGGCAGCGTGCGATTCGAGGGTCGGGAGATCATCCGCATGCCGGAGCATGAGCTCAGGGCTCTCCGCCGCGACATGCAGATCGTGTTCCAGGATCCGCACGCCTCGCTGAATCCGGCGATGACCATCGAGGACTCCGTTGGCCACCCTCTTCGGATCCACAAGATCGCGAAGGGGCGCGAGCTACGCCTTCGTGTTGCGGAAGCACTCGAGACGGTCGGCCTCGCGCCGCCCGAGCAGTTCCTGGAGAAGTACCCGTCGGACCTTTCGGGCGGCCAGAAGCAGCGAGCCGTCATCGCGCGCGCGATCATCCTCAACCCGGTGCTCCTCGTCGCCGACGAGCCGGTCTCGATGCTCGATATGAGCGTGCGGGCGAAGATCCTCGAGCTCATGCTCGAGCTCAAGCGTGAGCTCGACCTCACGTACCTCTACATCACACACGACCTCGCGACGGCCAAGTTCTTCTGCGACCGCATCGCGATCCTCTATCTCGGGCGAATCGTGGAGATCGGCCCGTCCAAGGCGATCTACGCGGATCCCAAGCATCCGTACACGAAGGCGCTGCTTCGTGCGATCCCGGAGCCGGATCCTCTGCGAAGCGTTCCTCGGGACCTGCCGAGAGGAGAGGTTCCGGATGCAGCTCGTCCACCGCTCGGATGCTCGTTCCACCCGCGGTGCTCGGCGGCGTTCGAAGTGTGCGGGTTCGAGAGCCGTGATCTTCGCGAACTTCTCGAGAACCGCTGGGCGCACATGGCCGGGGACGAGTACGACGCCGAGCAAGCCCTGATCGAGGAGATCGCCTCCCTCGACGTAGGGGCCTCACGAGTTCGTCTTCGCGCGGGCAAGGGTGCCTCGGGCAGCGATGTCCAGCGGTTTCTCGAGAGGGTGCGAAGCGAGGCTCCTGAAGAGCTCTTTTGGCGGGGGGTTCGGAGGATGTCTGCAGACGGCGAAAACGTCGAGATCGAGTGGCATGAACCGATCGAGCCCCGGCTCCTCGACGTCGGGCCCGTTCAGGTCGAGTGCCACCTCTACGACGAGGACGCCCTGGCCGAAGCGGAAAACCGACGGGTAGGAGTCACCCTCAAGACGACGTTGGACGAGCAGAGCCCGCCCAACGTCTCATCGGATTGATCGCGCTTTAGGCGGCGAGGCCGGCCAGATCGCGCAGGGCCTCGAGGCGCTTCAGCGCCTGCCCTTCGAGCTGCCGAACGCGTTCGCGCGTCAGATCGAGCTCGTGGCCGATCGCCTCGAGCGTCCAGGGCTCGCCTTCGAACCCGAACCGGAGCTCGAGGATGCGCCGCTCGCGCTCGGGGAGAGCGTCGAGTGCGCGCCGGATGCTCTGCCGGCGGAGCGACTCTTCGGCCTCGTCGAACGGATCGGCCGCCTCGCGGTCGGCGAAGAGGTCGCCGAGCTCGCCCTCGTCGTCCGCGCCGACCGTCTGGTTCAGCGAGACAGAAGCGTGAGCTGCGCCGAGAGCCTCCTCGACGTGCTGGATCGGCAGCCCGGTCGCCTCGGCAAGCTCCTGCTTCGTCGCCTCGCGCCCCAGCTCGACCTCGAGCCGGCGGGCGGCCCGGGAGAGCTTCTGCTGGCGCTCGACGACGTGCACGGGCACGCGAATCGTCCGCGCGTGGTTCGCCACCGCGCGCTGCACCGACTGGCGAATCCACCAGGTCGCGTATGTCGAGAATTTGAAGCCGCGCCGCCAGTCGAACTTCTCGACTGCGCGGTTGAGGCCGAGCGTCCCCTCCTGGATGAGATCGAGGAAAGGAACCCCGAGGCCGCGGTAGCCCTTGGCGATGGAGACGACGAGCCGGAGGTTCGACTCGATCATCACGCGCTTCGCCACGGGGTCGCCGCGCTCGATCCGCTTGGCGAGCGCAACCTCCTCGGCTGCGGTCAGGAGCTTGTGCCGGCCGACGTCGGCCAGGAAGAGCTGGAGGCTGTCAGCCGCACCGGATACGGCGCCGGCCTCGTACTTCTGTGCGGCAGCCGCTTCCTTCTCGGCGTCGACGTCGGGCTGCGTGATCTCGATGTTGTGCGCCTCGAGCTCGCGCTGGAGCAGCTCGGCGTCTTCCTCGCCGATGTCGTGCTCGAGCACGAACGCCTCGAGCTCGCGATGAGCTGGTTCTGCGTCAAATTCGTGTTTCAGTCCTTTCGAGCTTTTTCAGGGGGAGTAACAAACTTACGGAGTCTATGGCGTCTTTCGTCCTTATTCCAGCCTGATCTGTTGGCACTGTGTGTCACAAGCTCGTAACGTCTGCGCCCTCGTTCTGTATTCCGCCCGAGAAGCCCAAGCGGTTCACGGCGCAAACGCGCGGAGCCCGTAAGCCCACTCCTACCTGAGACGATCTCCGCCCCAGGCAAGTTAGATCATGACCGCTCGAGCGGACGGCGAAAACCCCCTTCGCGAAGGCTTTACGCGCTCTTAGCGCGTCTTTCTGCGAGGAGCTCGCTCGCTCGTTCGACGGTGACGCTCTCCGGCGTGTCCCCGCGGCGGAGGCTCGCGTTCGTCTCACCGTCCGTTACGTATGGCCCGAATCGCCCGTCGCGGACGACGATCGGGCGGCCGTTCGTCGGATCGGCACCCAGTTCCTTGAGCGGCCCGCGTGCTGCGCCCTTGCCCCCTCGCCGTCGCGCTGGCTGCGCGAAGAGCGCCAGCGCTTGTTCGAGCGTCACGGTGAAGAGCTGCTCTTCGCCTTCCAGCGAGCGCGATTCGGTGCCTCTCTTTACATAGGGGCCGTAACGGCCATTTTGCGCCGTTACCTCCTCACCGTCGACTTCGCCCACGACTCGCGGTAGCGAGAGGAGCCTGAGTGCGTCGTCGAGGGAGACGGACTCCGGCGACATCGATGCGAAGAGCGAGGCTGTTCGGGGTTTCGTCTCCGCTCCCTCGGGCAGCACTTCGGTGACGTACGGGCCGTACCGACCCGTGCGGACGACGAGCTCCTGCCCGCTTTTCGGATCGATGCCGAGCGAGCGGCTGTCCGGCTGAGAGAGGAGCTCTTCGACTCTCGTGGACGTCAGCTCGTCGGGTGCGACGTCGGCCGGCAGGCTCGTGCGCTGCTCCCCGCGCTCGAGGTACGGCCCGTAGCGACCCACACGGACTACGGCTTCGCTCCCCGGAATTGCGATGGAGTTCACGGCCCGCGCGTCGATCTCGTCGAGGTTGTCGGTGACGAGGTGATGGAGACCTGGGTCGTCCCCGTCGCCGAAGTAGAACTTCGTGAGCCAATCCACCCGCTCTTCGCTTCCCGAGGCAATGCGGTCGAGGTCGTCCTCCATCCGCGCCGTGAAGTCGAAGTCGACCAGCTGCTCGAAGTGGCGTTCGAGCAGGTTGACGACGGCGAACGCAACGAAGGTCGGAACGAGCGCCGTGCCTTTCTTGAAGACATAGCCTCGGTCGACGATCGTCGAGAGGATCGCTGCATAGGTCGACGGGCGTCCGATCCCGCGGTCCTCGAGTGCCTTCACGAGCGTCGGCTCGGTGTAACGGGCTGGGGGAGCGGTCGCGTGCCCCTCAGGCTCGAGCTCCACGACCGCGACGTCCTGTCCTACGCTGAGCTGCGGGAGGACGCGCTCTTCGTCGTCATCTGCGGGCTCGTCACGACCCGGCTCGTATGCCGCGAGGAAGCCGCGGAACGTGATCACCGTTCCCGAGGCGCCGAACTCCGTGTCCTCGCCCGCCGAGCTGGTTGCCGCGATTCGCAGCGACACGGTCTGGCCACGGGCATCCTCCATCTGCGACGCGAGCGTCCGCTTCCAGATGAGGTCGTACAGCGCGTGCTCGTCGCGTCCGAGCTGCCCCTGCAACTCCTTCGGGGTTCGAAACTCGTCGCCTGCGGGCCGGATCGCCTCGTGGGCCTCCTGGGCATTCGCGACCGCCCGCCCGGAGCGGCGCGGCTTCTCGGGCACGAACTCGTCGCCGAAGAGATCCCGAACCTGCGTCCGCGCTGCATCGAGAGCGGACTCCGAGAGCGTCGTCGAGTCCGTGCGCATGTACGTGATGTAGCCGGATTCGTAGAGCCGCTGGGCGACCCGCATCGTCGTCTGCGCAGAGAAACGGAGCTTGCGGCTCGCTTCCTGCTGCAGTGTCGCGGTCCTGAACGGTGCGGCAGGCTTGCGACGATAGGGCCGCTCCTCGACCGAGCGAACGAGGAACGTGGAGTTTTCAAGTCTTGAAGCGAGCGATCTCGCGCCCTCCTCGTCGAGCCGAGTAACTCCGTCGTCGCGCAGCTCTCCGGACGGTGCGAAGTCGCGTCCTTGTGCGACTCGCGCTCCATCGAGCGCGACGAGCCGAGCGTCGAAGGCGCCGGGATCGAACGTGGCCAGAAGATCCCAATATTCGGCCGACGTGAACGCCATGCGCTCCCGTTCGCGCTCGACGACGAGGCGCGTTGCGACCGACTGCACACGCCCGGCCGAGAGTCCGCGGGTGACCTTCTTCCAGAGGACGGGAGACACCTCGTAGCCGTACAGCCGGTCGAGGATCCGGCGCGTCTCCTGCGCGTCCACGAGGCGCTTGTCGATGCTCCTGGTCTCCTCGAGCGCTCGGGCGATCGCCTCTTTCGTGATCTCGTGGAAGACCATTCGACGGACGGGGACCTTCGGCTTCAAGACCTCGACGAGGTGCCACGCGAT
>JAERMP010000102.1 GCA_016844515.1 Thermoleophilia bacterium
CACGACTACATCCTCTTCTTCACGACCGTCGGCAAGGTGTATCGACTCAAGGTGCACGAGCTTCCGCTCGGCTCACGCCAGTCGAAGGGGCGGGCGATCGTGAACCTCCTGCCGTTCCGCCAGGACGAGTATGTGCGCGCCGTCATCGCCACGCGGAACTTCGAAGAGGCGAAATACCTGGTCTGCGCGACGCGGAAGGGAATCGTCAAGAAGACCGAGTTCGGCGCGTACAACACGACGCTCAAGGCGGACGGGATCATCGCCATCAAGCTGCGAGAGAACGACGAGTTGATAGGCGTTCGTCTCGCAGGGGACGCGGACGACGTGCTCATGGTCTCACGTCTCGGCCAGGCGGTTCGCTTCCACGCCAAGCAAGCGCGGGCGATGGGTCGCGACACGACCGGTGTCGCGGGCATGAAGCTCCGCGCCGGAGACGAGGTCATCGAGGTCGACATTGCCGATGACGAAGCGGACCTGCTCGTTGTCACCGAGAACGGCTACGGAAAGCGCACGCGAGTCGGTGACTATCCCGTCAAGGGACGGGGGACGATGGGCGTGAAGACGGTGCAGCTGGTGGAGAGCAAGGGTCGACTCGCCGGCGCGCGGATCGTGCGTGACGGCTACCAGGTGATGCTCATCTCCGACGGCGGAACAGTGATCAAGATCCCGGTCGACGGGATCCGCCGCGCCGGACGCTCGACACAAGGCGTGATCGTGATGCGCTTGCGCGACAAGGAGCAGGTTGCCACGCTCGCGCCGGTCATCGGCTCGGATGACGAGGTTGAGCCAGACATTCCTGGGAGCGTCACAGGCTCGGACGAGACAGAACCCGAAGCCAGCGCCGTAGACCCGCCTGCCTGAGCTACGCCTCGGCTGGGTCCGCCACGTTCTTGAGCGCTGTGAGAAGGTCGATCGGAATCGGGAAGACGATCGTCGAGTTGTTCGAGGCACCGATCTCGAGCAACGTCTGCAGGTAGCGCAGCTGCACGGTTATCGGCTCCTGCGACATGATCGCGGCCGCGTCCTTCAAGCGCTCGGACGCCTGGTACTCGCCTTCCGCGGAGATGACCTTCGCCCGGCGCTCACGCTCCGCCTCTGCCTGCCGCGCCATCGCGCGCTGCATCGACGCCGGGATCTCGACGTCCTTCACCTCGACGATCGAGACCTTGATGCCCCACGGCGAGGTCGCCTCGTCGATGATCGCCTGCAGGATTGCGTTGATCTTGTCCCGCTCGGAGAGCAGCTCGTCGAGGACGTGCTGGCCGAGGACCGACCGCAGCGTAGTCTGCGAGATCTGGGACGTCGCGACCATGTAGTTCTCGACCTGGACGATGGCGTTGTTTGGCTCCACGATGCGGAAGTAGGCGACCGCATTCACTCGGACAGGCACGTTGTCCTTCGTGATGACCTCTTGCGGCGGGACGTTGAGCGTCACCGTTCGCAGGTCGACCTTGACCATGCGAAGAGGAACAGGACGACGACGACGAGCGCTGCGACGAGAACGATCAGGCCTACGGACACGTTCATCAGCTCTGCTCCTCCGTTTCGGGTGACGCCATGGATCCTACGACGAGCCGCAAGTCTTCCTCGACCTGTTCGACACGAACATGCTCGCCCGGGACGAGCGGGACACCGTCAATGGTGCGCGCGCGCCACAGCTCGCCGTTGATCTGCACCATGCCGTCACGCCTGGCGACACCGCCGTGCCCCACCAGCTCCTGGACACCCACAGCTGCGGGCCGACGCGCTACGCGCACCACACGAGAGAGGGCGATGCCCAGAAGTAGCGCGAGCGTTCCGGCGATTCCGATCGCCACCGGGAGGGAGACCTGGTAAGCGTCACCGGCCGGGTCGAAGAGCATGAGCGCGCCGAGGACGAACATGACTCCTCCGGCAACGGTCAGAGCGCCGTGCGTCGGCACGAACGCCTCTGCGACGAAGAAGGCGGCGGCAAGGATCATCAAGAGCAGTCCGGCCAGCGAGACGGGAAGAACCTGCAGGCCGTAGAGCCCGAGAATCAGGGAGATCGCCCCGACGGTGCCCGGGAAGATCAGCCCCGGATTCCACAGCTCCACGACGATTCCGATGAGGCCGATCGAGAGCATGAGCGCGATCAGGTTCGGGTCGACGAGGAAGTCCCGCGCTCTCTGCCAGAAGCTCATCTCGACGTTCTCGATCTGCGCTCCCGCGGTTTCGAGCACGAGGCCCTTCGGAACCGTCTTCATCCCGTCGACCCGGTTCAGCAACGCCGGCAGCGTGGGAGCGATGACCTCGACGAGCCCGATCGCCTTCGCATCACGCGCGCCGTAGTTGGCCGCCTCGGTGACCATCTTCCGAGCCGCCACGACGTTGCGGTCGTGCTCGCGGGCAAGCTCGCCGACGTAGGCGGCGGCGTCGTTGACGATCTTTCTTCGTAGATCCTTCGAGATGTCCTCGCCCCCGAGTGAGATCGGGGTCGACGACCCGATGTTGGTCTGCGGCGCCATTGCTGCGACATCCGCCGACATCGCGATCACGGCTCCGGCCGAATCGGCGCTCGAGCCGGGAGGCGCGACATAAACGATGACAGGCACTTTCGAGGCGAGAAACCGCTTCACGATCCCGCGCATCGAGGAGGCGAGACCGCCTGGAGTGTCGAGGACGAGAACCACGGCCGCGAGCTCCTCCTCTTCGGCACGGTCGACGGCGTTCTCGACGTATTCCTGCGTGACCGGGTTGATGTCGTTGTCGAGATGAACGGCGAGAACCCGCCTCTCCGAGTCTTGCCCTCCGGCGCCTACAGGCGCGGCGAGTGCGACAAGGGTGAGCGCGAGAAGAAGAAATCCCCGCAAATAGCGGCTCGGCACCGGTGTAAGGATTCTATCAACGGAGGTTCTACGCTCTTGCCCGCGAACGGCGTGAAGGCCACCCTGCCTCGTATGCGCCGACTTGCCGTCATCGGTATCGCTGTCGCCGCGGCCACGTTCGCGCCGGAAGCGTCGGCCACGATTGGCGTGCAGGTGAGGACGGTGGAGCTCCGTGCCACCGGTCCGAACACGTTCGCGCCAGACTCGGAGGTCGACCGATTCACGCTGGCCGGCGTGCAATGGCGCGGCTCCGGCCGCGTTCTCCTGCGTACACGCACCAGCGCCGGTCGCTGGAGCCCGTGGCATGCAGGAGCGCCCGAGGGCGAGGACGGTCCTGACGCGGGCTCCCGTGAAGCGACTTCCTCAGGGTGGACGACCGGCAATCCGTGGTGGGTCGGTCCCTCGAACGCGATCGAGGCTCGAGCCGTCGGCCGCGTCTCCCGGATCCGCGCGCATCTCGTGTGGAGTCCCGAAACCAGGATTCCGTACCGGCTCCCTGCCACGGCAGATGTTCCGCCGATCGTGCCGCGCCTTTCGTGGGGAGCGGACGAGTCGATCAGGCGCGGTCCTCCCACGTACGCGGCCGGCATCCGGTTCTCGATCGTCCATCACACGGCAGGGAGCAACGACTACACGCGGTCCCAGGCCCCGGCGATCGTCAAGGGAATCCAGCTCTACCACGTGCAGGGAAACGGCTGGAACGACATCGGCTACAACTTTCTCGTCGATCGCTTCGGAACCGTCTACGAGGGAAGGTTCGGCGGGATCGATCGCAACGTCGTCGGCGCGCACGCGCTTGGCTTCAACACCGGCTCGGTCGGCATTGCGCTGATCGGCACCTACGGGGACACGCAGCCCTCGAAGGCGGCACTGGATGCAATCGCCCGGTTGGTTGCCTGGCGGTTGGATGTCGCCCATGTGGATCCGACGAGCTTTTTGACGTACATCTCCGGCGGGAGCGAGCGGTATGCGAGCGGGATTCCAGTGGTTCTGAGCGCGATGTCGGGTCATCGTGACACCGGTTTCACGGAGTGCCCCGGAGACTCGCTGTACTCCAAGCTCGGCTCTCTTGCGGCCTCGGCTCGAAGTGTCGGCTCGCCCAAGATCTTCGACCCACGAGCCGAAGCCAGCGGCGCTGCCATTCGCTTTCGCGCCAAGCTCTCGTCTGCGCAGTCCTGGACCGTCGTGGTGACGACCACGGCAGGCGTGGAGGTGGCGCGCGGCTCAGGGGTCGGTCAGGACGTCGACTGGACCTGGGACTCCGCCGGGGCCGCTGCCGGTAGCTTCACTTGGACGATCAGCGCCGGCGACGCACGGCCGGCGGCGGGCGTTCTCCAAGCCGGCGGGGCAGCACCAGCGCTTGCGATCGAGGCGGCCTCCGCCGATCCCGAGGCGATCAGTCCCAACGGAGACGAACAGGCCGAGACGTCGCTCCTCACGTATCGCATCAACCTGCCGGCGAACGTCACGGTCGAGATCGTCGACTCGATCGGCGGTGTGATCGCGACGGCAGTGGACCGTGTCTGGACGGGAGCCGGCCAGCAGACGGTCGTCATCGACGGCTCGGCGATCCCCGACGGCCGCTACGGCATCGTGGTCACGGCCCGGACCGCGACGGGGACGGTGGTGCAGAGGATCGTTCCACTGACCGTCAACCGCACGCTCGGTGTCGTCGCGGTAACCCCGGCGAGCTTCTCTCCGAACGGCGACGGCAGGAAGGACAGGCTCGTCGTGACCTTCTCGCTCGCGGCAGCCGCGGATGTCAGGATTCGGATCGAGCGCGACGGACGCTGGGTGGCGAGTCCGCTGATCGGGAGCTTCCTCCCAGGCATACAGCGCTTCGTCTGGGACGGCGTCCGGTCTAAGGGGGCACTTCGAGACGGCGGTTACGAGGCGATCATCGAGGCCCAGGACGGGATAGGGGCCATCTCGTACGGCGTTCCGTTCGTTTCCGACACGGTGGCCCCGCGCCTGCGGATTCTGCCGAGCGAGAGGCTCCGCATCGAAATGAGCGAGCCGGCGGTGCTCAAGCTCCGCATCGATGGCCGCGCGTTGCGCTACGAGGCAAAGCGGGCCGGAGTGGTTCGCATCCCGTGGGACGGTCCTGCGCGTCGCGTTCGCGCCGTCGCCTGGGACGCCGCAGGCAATGCGAGCGGCCCGGTCGTCCGAATCGCGGCGCCGAGTACTCCGAGATCCGGCCAGTAGACTCGCGCCGTGCAGGCGCCGTTCCCCTCGGTTCCCTTCGGCCGTGACGTCATCGAAGCGATCCTGCCCCACCGTGAGCCGTTCCTCCTCATCGACGAGGTAACGGAGCTCGAGCCCGGCCGCAGGGTCGTCGCGCGTCGAGAGGTGCGCGCGGACGACTGGTGGTTTCCGGGGCACTTCCCGGACCGGCCAGTGATGCCTGGGGTGCTCATCGTCGAGGCGATGGCGCAGACGGGCGCGATCGCAGTTTTGATTCAGGAGGAGAACCGCGGGAAGATCGCCTTTTTCGCGGGGATCGACGACTGTCGCTTCAAGAGGATCGTCTCGCCCGGAGACACCCTAACGCTCGTGTGCGAGATCGACACGGTGCGCGGCCCGATCGGACGGGGGAAGGCTACGGCGCACGTCGGGGACGAGCTTGCCGCACGCGGCACGCTCACCTTCGCCGTGGAGCGGTAGTGGTCTAGCCGGTGCTCGGAGCAACAGCCCCTGGCGTTCGGATCGGCATCACCGGCCTCGGCACCCACGTCCCCGAGCGGGTGATGACGAACGACGAGCTCGCGCAGATCGTCGAGACTTCGGACGAGTGGATCTTCGAGCGGACCGGCATCCGCGAACGACGCATCGCGTCGGATGACGAGGCTCTGACGGACATCGCGATGCCAGCCGCCATAGCGGCTCTCGCCGATGCGGAAGCCGACCCGGCCGAAATCGATCTTCTGATCTGCGCAACCGTGACCCCGGACATGATGTTCCCGACGTCCTCGGCGCTGATGGCCGATGCGCTCGGCATGCCGAAGGCGGCTGCGTACGATCTTCTGGCCGGCTGTACCGGCTTCGTCTACGCGATTGCGCAGGCGTACGGGATGCTGGCTTCGGGGCTCTCTCGGCGTGCGCTCGTAGTCGGCGGCGATGTGCTCTCCAAGATCCTCGACTGGGAGGACCGCTCGACGCTCGTCCTCTTCGGCGATGGTGCCGGAGCCGTCGTGATGGAGCCCGTCGCGCGCGGCGGCTTCCTCGGGTTCGAGCTCGGCGCCGATGGTGGAGGCGGTGAGAGCCTTTGGTATCCCGGCTCGGGATCGAGGAAGTTCGAGAACCCCGAGGGGCTGCTCAAGATGAACGGCCGCGAGGTGTTCAAGTTCGCGACGCGGATCATGGTGTACTCCGCGCAGCAGCTCCTACCCGAGTGCGGCAAGACCGTGGAAGATATAGACGTGTACATCCCGCACCAGGCAAACAAGCGGATCATCGACTACGCCGTCGCTAAGCTCGGGATTCCTTCGGAGAAGACCATCGTGAACGTCGATCGCTATGGCAACACATCGTCCGGTTCGATCCCGCTCGCGCTCGCGGACGCGCGGGCCGACGGGCGGCTGCACGACGGGGCGCTGGTCCTGATGACCGGCATGGGCGCCGGCCTTACGTGGGGCTCGGCGCTGATGGAATGGACGAACGGGAGGCCCTCATGAGCAATGCTCGCAATCGGCTCGCATTCGCCAGCGTATGGGCGAACGGAAACCATGTTTCCTCCCGTGAGGCCCGCTTCTTCTCGAATACGTGGGGAACCTCCCGTTTCTTGCGCGGGGGAACCCATGGTTCCCCCGCGAGCCCCCTCCTTAGGCGCAAGGCGCATGGGTTCCCCGCACCCCTCCACACTCATCGGCCGGAGACCAGCCGATGAGCAAGGTTGCATTTTGTTTCCCCGGCCAGGGGTCTCTCGAGATGGGCATGGGTAGAGAGATCGCCGAAGCCTTTCCCGCCGCACGCGAGGTGTATCGCGTCGGGTCGGAGGCGTCCGGGTTGGATCTGGAGAGGTTGTGTTTCGAGACGCCGCTAGAGCAGATGGTCGAGACCGAGGTGCAGCAGCCCGCACTCGTTGCGACGAGCCTGGCGATCCTCGCCGCAATGCGGGAGCGCGGCCTCGAGCCGGACGTAGTCGTTGGACACTCGGTCGGCGAGTTCGCGGCCTTGGCAGCTGCAGGCTCTCTGGAGACCGGAGCGGCCATCGGCTTGGTGCGAGAACGCGGCCTCGCGATGGCCGAAGCCGCTCGGGAGCGGCCTGGCGCGATGGCGGCGATTCTTGGCCTCGCCGACGAGGAGGTCGAGAAGCTCTGCCGGAGGATCGTCGGCGTGTGGCCGGCGAACTACAACTGTCCAGGACAGATCGTCGTCTCGGGCGAGCACGAGGCTGTTGAGGAGTGTTGCGCCGAGGCCGAGAGCCTCGGCGCCCGACGAGCAGTGAAGCTGAAGGTCTCGGGAGCGTTCCACAGCCCACTCGTTGCGCGTGCGGCAGATCGCCTGCGGCCGGCGCTCGAGCGGGTGCGGTTCACGGAGCCGCTCGCGCCATTCATGTCGACCGTCACCGCAAAGGTGGAGCCCGCGCAGCGGATCGCCGCCCTCCTCATCGACCAGCTGACGGGACCCGTGCGGTTCACCCAGGCGGCGACCGAGCTCGTGCGCAGCGGCGCGACGACGTTCGTCGAGGTCGGCCCGGGCAATGTGCTGTCCGGCCTCGTGAAGCGCATCGACCGAAGCGTGAAGACGATGTCCGTGAGCACGCTCGACAGCCTGGAGCGCGCGCAGGAAGCGCTCGCGCGGTGAGCCGACCCGCGTTCTGCTCCCTCGACGGAAAGAACGCGCTCGTGACGGGCGCCTCGCGCGGGATCGGCCGCGCCATCGCCGCCAACCTCGCATCTGCCGGCGCCTCCGTCGTCCTCTCGTACCGGACCGGGGGCGACGAGGCCTCCGTGCTCGCCGGGGAGATCGGAGGCCGCGCCGTTCAGGCGGATGTCTCCGATCCCGAGTCCGCGCGTGCGCTCGTGGAGGAGGCGGGCGATCTCGACATCCTCGTCAACAACGCCGGCGTGACTCGGGACGGCCTCCTGGTGCGCATGTCGGACGACGACTGGAACACCGTCATCGATACCAACCTCGCGTCGTGCTTCTACACCTGCCGAGCGGCGGCGCGTGGGATGATGAAGAAGCGCTCGGGCACGGTCGTGAACATCTCTTCGATCGTTGGCCTGCGTGGGAACTGGGGGCAGACGAACTACGCGGCCTCGAAGGCCGGGATCATCGGGTTCACGAAGTCCCTCGCCCGCGAGCTGGGAAGCCGGAACGTCCGCGCGAACGTGGTCGTCCCCGGCTACGTGAAGACGCAGCTGACCGACGTTCTCCCCGAAGGAGCCACCGACGCGATGCTGCAGAACACTCCCCTCGGGCGGCTCGGCGATCCGGAGGACGTGGCCGGAGCGGTACGGTTCTTGTGCTCCGACGAAGCGTCGTTCATCACGGGCGCAGTGCTCCTGGTGGACGGCGGGCTCGGGATGTAGCGAATGACAGACAGCTCGCAGAACGGACGTCGCCGGGTCGTCATCACCGGGGTGGGGATGGTCACGCCCTTGGGGAACGATTCCGAGTCGACGTGGGCGAGCTTGATCGCAGGCGAGTCAGGTGCGGGTCCGATCACGCGCTTCGACCCGAGCGAGTACACGGTGCGCTTCGCGTGCGAGCTGAAGGACTACGACCCGACGACCTGGATCGACCGGAAACAAGCCAGGAGAATGGACAAGTTCTCGCAGTTCGCTCTTTCCGCGGCGCGAATGGCCGAGGCGGACAGCGGAATCGACATTGCCCGCGAGCCGGACCGTGTCGGCGCTGCCATTGCGACCGGAATCGGTGGGCTGACCGCGTTCGAGGACTGCGTTCGGAGACTGATCGAACGAGGTCCCGATCGGACCAGTCCGCTCTCCATCGTCCAGATCATCCCCAACATGGCAGCCGCGTGGGTGTCGATGGAGCTCGGTGCGCAGGGGCCACTCGCGGCCGAATGCACCGCCTGCGCGGCCTCGAACATGGCTATCGGCGACGGCCTCGATGCGATTCGCCTCGG
>JAERMP010000278.1 GCA_016844515.1 Thermoleophilia bacterium
CGGCTTCTCTCTCGGTGGGGACTCGACGAGCTCGCGCTCCAACGCCTCGACCTCATCACCGACCCGGACAACGTCGCCTCCCAACGAGTAGCCGAGAAGGTGGGCTTTCGGCGGGAGGGAGTCCTGCGCGCACATCTTCGCCATCCCGACGGTCGGATTCGCGACTCGGTGATGTTCTCGCTCTTACCGGGCGAGCTCCGCGACTGATACTGGCGCAAGATCGGAATCCGCTTGCGCAGATTCCGCTCGCGCGAACATCCCTGAAGGCGGCCGCTTCGCGGCCGCAGCGCTCTTTCGTATCAAGCCGCCGGCGCCGCGCCGCGTCCGTTCGAACCGGATCCCAGCTCACGGAGGCGACGGATGCGAACCTCGAGCGGCGGGTGTGTCTTGAACATGCGAGCAATGCCCTCGCTCTCGAAAGGATCGACTGAATAGAGTGGCTCCGTCGCCGGAGACGCTGCGAACTCCACGAGCTCCGACGCTCGATCGAGTCGCATGAGCGCATCCGCGAGGTCGTGAGCTGCGCCCGTCACGTTCGCGGCGAGAGCATCCGTCTGCAGCTCGCGCTTCGGTGAGAGAAGGACGTGCACGAAAGCGGCGCCGAGTGGGGCGAGTACATACAGGAGGTACCGCGAGAACCAACCACCGATACGACTCGATTCCACGAGCGTCGCCGCGAACAGGACGACGAACGTCTGGACGAGAACGTCCCGCCGGCGAACATGCGCTAGCTCATGTGCGATTGCTGCCTCGAGCTCCTCGCGCCGCAGGGAGCGAAGCGCCCCCGCGGAAACGGCGAGTGCCGAGCTCGAGGGGCCACGACCGACGGCGAAGAGGCGAGGGAACCCGTCCGGGATGAGGTAGAGCTGCGGCGGTCGAACTCCGAGCTTGGCGGCGACCGTGTCGGTGGTGGAGCGAAGCGTCGGATCTTCCGCGAGGGCGAACGGGCGAGCCCCGAGCATGCCGAGCAGCGCCCGGTCCCCGTATCGGTACACACCGGTAGCGGCGAGCAGGGAGCAAAACGCGAAGAGAAATGCGGTAGTGAGCCCCCCGATCAGCCAGCCGAGGCCTCCCATAACACCCGCAAGCACGGCGACGAGTAGCGCCGCCTTCGTCAGGTTGAGCGCGACCGCTCGCGCCAACGCCTAGGTCTCTCCGGCGTCGTCCTCGGCGAAGCCGCGCGGAGGCCAGTCAGGCTCGGGTGCGTCGCATCGGCTCGAGCAGTGCAACGACGCGACATTCTGAAGCGGAATGAGGATGTGGCCGTTGAGCTCGACGTGGGGGACGTCCTCGATCGAGCAGTAGGCCGTCAGCGTGCCTTCCTGGTACTCGCCGCCGAAGAGGGCGACTTCGATCTGCTCGCCCTTGTACTTGTTCGTGTAGTCCTCCACGAGGCGGTCAGTCTACTCGCTCGAGTTCTCCATCTCGAACTGCAAGTCGCACCACCGCGCAGTTTCCGACGACATGGATCGAGCGGCGAGCCTCGTCGAAGGGCACGCCCTCGGCAGCGGCGAGCGCAGACCGAATCGGGCCCCCATGGGTCACCGCGAGAACGTCGCCACGTGGATGTGCAGCAGCGATTCGCAGAAGCCCCGAGACGACCCGCGCGCCAAGCTCGTCGTAGCTCTCCCCATCGTCCCAGCCGTGGCCGTACTCGAGCCAGCGGTTGAAGCCGTCAGGGAAACGCGCCTCGATGTCTGTGCGCGTGAGGCCGGACCAGGAGCCGACGTCGACTTCCATGAGCTCGTCAGCCGGCTCGACCTCGAGGTCGAGGCGCGCTGCCAGGATCAGGGCAGTCGCGTGCGCGCGGAGCAACGGGCTCGAGTAGACAACGTGGAAACGCTCGTGTTCGAGGTCCCGTGCGAGTGAACGCGCCTGCTCGCGGCCGGCGTCGTTCAGCTGTGTGTCCGCGTGGCCCTGGAAGCGGTTCTCGCGGTTCCAGTCGGTCTCGCCGTGCCTGACCATCACGATCGTCGTCGGCACGCGGGATAACCTAGCCGCGGCTGTGGATCTCGGGCTCGAAGGCAAGAGATGTCTCGTCACCGGCTCGACCGGAGGGATCGGGCTCGAGAC
Organism: Thermoleophilia bacterium; assembly: GCA_016844515.1. Next base: position 2,074 of record JAERMP010000278.1, read on the forward strand.
CGCGCGGCTTCTCGTCGCCGACGGTGCTCGCGTAGTGACGTGCGGTCGCCGTGGCGCCCCCGGGATCGGGGAGATCGCTCACGTCGCCGCAGATCTCTCGCAGGCCGGTGAGCCCGGGCGTGCCGTTGCCGCGGCCGTTGATGCACTCGGCGGTCTCGACGTGCTCGTAAACAACGTCGGGATCGCACGGCAGGCCCGATTCGAGGACGTGGCCGACGACGAGTGGGATGCGTACTGGCAGTTGAACGTCATGAGCTACGTGCGCGCGATCCGTGCAGCGCTGCCTCTGCTTCGGGACGGCGGAGGCGCGGTCGTCAACGTGTCGTCGACCGCGGGAAAGCGGCCATCGACAGGAATGCCTCACTACTCCGTGACGAAGGCTGCCGTGCTCTCGCTTTCGCGCCTTGTCGCCGACCTGTACGCGAAGGACGGCATCCGCTGCAACGCCGTGACACCCGGGCCGACGGCAACCGACGCCTGGCTCGGCGAGGGTGGCCTCGCGGATCAACAGGGAGATCGGGAGGACGTGCTCGCGAAGGTGGGCGCCGGCCGCCCACTCGGCAGGCTTGCCCGTCCAGAGGAAATAGCCGCGGTAATCGTGTTCCTCTGCTCCGAACGCGCCTCGTACGTGACCGGCGCGGCCTGGAGCGCCGACGGCGGCACCGTCCCGATCATCATCTGATGACGCCGTTCGAGGAGCGGATCCGGGCGCTCGAGGAGAGCCTCTCGCCGTACGCCATGCGCTCTTTCGACACCCGGGGGCGCGAGTTGCCGGAGGAGGCGTGTGCCGTCCGCACGCCGTTCCAGCGCGACCGCGACCGGATCGTCCACTCGAAGCCGTTCCGGCGGCTCAAGGGGAAGACGCAGGTCTT
>JAERMP010000013.1 GCA_016844515.1 Thermoleophilia bacterium
CACCTCCGCGACCGAGCTCGGGGCGATCGTGATCCGCGCAGCGCTCGAGCGCGCGGGCGTCGACCCGGCCGAAGTCGAGTACGTGATCATGGGGCAGGTGCTTCAGGCGGGCGCCGGCCAGGCACCTGCGCGCCAGGCCGCGGTCGGTGCTGGGATCCCGAAAGAGGTTCCCGCCGACACGATCAACAAGGTGTGCGCGTCCTCGATCCGCGCGATCGAGATCGCCGACCTGATGATCCGGGCTGGTGGACACGAGCTCGTCGTCACGGGTGGGATGGAGTCCATGTCGAACGCGCCGTACCTGCTCCCGAAGGCGAGGTTCGGGTATCGGCTCGGGAACGGCGAGGTGGTCGATCACATGGTGTTCGACGGGCTCACATCGACGTTCGACGGCCTGCACATGGTCGAGCAGGCGTCGAAGGTGTCCCGCGAACTGGGGATCTCGCGCGAGGAGCAGGACGAGTGGGCGTACCGCTCGCACCAGCGCGCGGCGGCGGCCCAGGACGCCGGGCGCTTCGAAGACGAGATCGTCGTGGTTGGGGAGGTCGCATCGGACGAAGGTGTCCGCCGCGACACGACGCTCGAGAAGCTCGCCTCGTTGCAGCCGATCTTCGATCCCGCGGGAACCACGACTGCAGGCAACGCCCCCGGCGTGAACGACGGCGCATCCTGCGTCATCGTGTGCTCCGAAGAGTTCGCGAGCCGTCGTGGGCTCGAGCCGCTCGCCACGATTCTCTCCCAGGGCTACGTAGCCGACGACTACGCGTACCTGGCGCGCACGCCCGCGCGGGCCGGCGAGCGGGCCCTCGCTGCAGCCGGGAAGTCGATGGGCGACGTGAAGCGCGTGGAGATCAACGAGGCATTCTCGTCGGTTGCCAAGAACTCGACGCGCATGCTGGGCGCCGACGAAGAGATCGTGAACGTCAACGGCGGCGCGGTGGCCCTCGGGCACCCGATCGGCGCGTCAGGGGGCCGCATTGTGGCGACGATGGTGCACGAGCTCCGACGAGAAGGCGGCGGGCTCGGCCTCGCGGCGATCTGCTCCGGCGGCGGCCAGGGCGACGCGCTGCTCATCGAGGTTTGAGCAAGCCGCGTCAATCCCGCCAAGTAAAAGACTGTTACTTGGCGTGAAGGTTCTCATCTTCGTGATCGCGGTCGTCGCGGCGCTTCTGGTCGCGGAACCGACGCTTGCTTGTGTGTGCGACGACGCGCCTCTTTCCGAGCGTCTCGACGCCGCCGATGCCGCGATCGTCGGTCGTGTCGTCGCCGAGCGGACGGGAGAGACGAAGGGAGCACGGCAGCGGCTGCTGACCGTCGAGGTCGACCAGCGCGTCAAGGGCGACGTCGACGGCACGATCGTCGTCCGCAGCCCATCCGGATCCGATTGCGATCTGCTCGTGGCTCAGAACGAGACGACCGGCCTTCTGCTCACGCGTGCTCCGGATGGCGCCTGGCTCGCGACCGCGTGCAGCGTGGTGGCGCCAGGTCAGCTCGTCGCCGAGGGCGGCGAGCCGCGCGGAGGAGTGATCAAGGTCGTGCTCGGACTGGTGATCCTCGGCCTCGTCATCCTGTGGGCGCTGCGGAGACTGAAGCGGGGCGCGCGCCCCTACCTCCCCGGCGGACCTCAGCCGTAGGCGACGCGCTGAGCCGACGACCGGGAAAACCCCGAGAGACAGTGCGGGAGGTCGCGGATGTCCTCCTCGGTGGTATCTGGCATAAGACTGGTCGTGGCTGTCGCTCTCCACAGATCCGCGCGGCTGCACAGGCGACATCGAGCCGCCCTCTCCCCGGAGCTCGTCCGGCTTCGGTGGCTCGCGATCGTGGCCCCGATCGCCTTCTTGACAGTCGTTGCGTACGTCCTTCGCTCGCCGGCCCACGAGCAGCTGCACAGCTTCCCCGGCTTCATCTACGTCCTCCTCGTGCTGGCCGTGGGAGTCGCGCTCTTCTCAACGAGCTCGTGCAGCGCAACCGGCAGCTAGAAGCGATGCTCTCCGTGGGTCGTGCGGCAAGCTCTTCGCTTCGCCTCGCCGACCTGCTCGACGCCTCGCTCGATGCGATTCTCGGCGTGACGCTCGCGGGCGCAGCCGAGGTCTGGCTGGTCGAGAGCGATGAGCTCGTCCTCGAGCGCCAGCGCGGGCCAGACGTCGAAGGCCCGCGCGATCGGACTCGCGTCCGGCTCGGGGAGGGAATTCTGGGCGTGGCGGCCCAGTCCGGCCGCCCGCTGCTGGCACACGACGTCGCCGACGAGCCGCACCTCAAGCGACCGCCGCTCGCTGAGCTCGGCTTCCGAAGCTTCTGCGCATTTCCGCTTACCCAGCGCGGGCAGACGCTCGGCGTGCTGCTCGTTGCAGACAAGAGCTCGACCGCGCTGTCGTGCGACGTCGAGCGCCGGCTGCTCGAGGGGATCGCGGAGCAGGTGGCGGTGGCGATCGAGAACGCTCGACTGCACGGCCGGGTCCTCGATGAGGCGGTCCTGGAAGAGCGCGAGCGCCTGGGCCACGAGCTGCACGACGGTCTTGCGCAGACGCTCGGCTACGTCAACACCCAGACGCTCGCGATCAAGAAGCTCCTCGCGTCGGGCAAGAGGGAGGAGGCCCAAGCCGAGGTGGCCGAGATGGAGACGACCGCTCGACAGGTGTACACGGACGTCCGCGAAGCGATTCTCGGGCTCCGCACGAGCACGGGCGGTCTGCTCGAGAGCATTCGTTCGTACGTCGCGCGGTTCGAAGGTCTGGCCGGAATCGACGTCCACCTGGACGTCGACGAAGACGTCGGGACCTCCTCGCTACCCGCAGCGACCGAGATACAGGTCGTCCGGATTGTCCAAGAGGCGCTCGCGAACGTTCGCAAGCATTCCCACGCGACGTCCGCGCGAGTGACGATCGTGGTGCGCGATGCCGAGCTCGTCATCGCGGTCCAAGACGACGGTCGCGGCTTTCGGCCAGACCACCAGCGCCGGACAGGCTGGCCGCACTTCGGTCTCCAGACGATGCGAGAGCGGGCCGAGGCGATCGGCGGGCGGCTCGAGCTCGTCTCGGCCCCGGGCGAGGGTACGAATGTCCAGGTCCGTGTTCCGCTCGAACACGAGTCGGAGGTGCGCGTTGCGCATCCTGCTCGCTGACGACCACGCCCTGTTCCGTGCGGGGATCGCGAGCCTGCTCCGCGCCTGGGGTCAGGAGATCGTCGGAGAGGCACGCGATGGTGGTGAGGCGCTCGACCAGGCGCGTCGCCTTCGCCCCGACCTCGTGCTGATGGACATCACGATGCCCGGCTCCGACGGTCTCGAGGCGACCCGGCTGATCAAGGCAGAGCTTCCGGAGACGAAGATTGTGATGGTGACCGTCTCCGACGACACTGACGACCTCCTTCAGGCGATCAAGAACGGGGCCGACGGCTATCTCTTGAAGGACATGTCCGAGGAGGAGCTCGGCTCCACGCTGGAGGCGGTCGCCGCCGGCGTGTCGGCTCTCTCACCGGCCCTCGCTGCGCGGATCGTCGACGAGTTCACGCGGGCCGGGCGAACCACCGCCGAAGCTCCCCTGGAGGCGCTCACGCCGCGGGAGACGGAGGTGCTCAGGTTCCTGGCCGCCGGGGCAACGAGCCGTGAGATTGCCTCGGCGCTCGGTGTTACCGAGAACACAATCAACTTCCATGTGAAGAACATCCTTTCCAAGCTGCGCCTGAAGAACCGCGCCCAGGCGGCCGTCTACGCCGTCCGCTCCGGACTGACCGAGCCGCCCCCCGGCGCCGGCAGCTGATCCTGCGTCGCCAGCCGGAGCGGAAGGCGTGGACTACCAGCGAATTCGAGAGACACGAGCACCGCGGTCGCGAAGCGGACGCCTTCAGGGATCTTTGCGCGACCGGAATCCGCGCGAGCGGATTCCGGTCGCGCGCAACTACTAGAACGGGTAGGCGACGCTCAGGGGATTCCCTCCCGGTCGACCAGTGGCTCTGCGGATGCCCGCGACAAGCACACGCGGGAAGCTTTCCCCATTCAGCCAACTCGAGGAGGTCTTCGATGAGATGGAAGATGTTCGTCGCGATCGCAGGACTGCTGGCGGTACTCGGGGTCGGACTCGCGCTCGCGTTCGTCGGGACGAGCGAGGCGACAACGGCCGCAGCGACCCGAACGCTCTACGTGTCCGCGGTCGAATGGAAGGGCTCGGCGGACGTCGCCAAGGAGCCCTACCCCGGACCCGTACCGTCCGGCGGTGGCTACGAGTCATGCCCGCCCGGAAGCCAGGACTGCGGCCTCAAGGGTGACACGAACAAGTGGGCCGTCGAGACGTACCGGTTCGACACGGCCGTCCTCGTCGCGTACGCAGGCGAGCGCGTCGTCATCAAGGCGTTCGGCGTGAACGCCGATCAGCACCCGATCGTCGTTCCCGCCCTGAAGAAGGGCTTCCTGATCCGGCGAGGCGTGGTCACGACCGCCGACCTCGGCGTCGTCAAGAAGCCGGGCATCTACAACATGCTCTGCACCGTCCATCGGCCGTCGCACCAGGCGGACCTGGTTGTCCTTCCGAGGCCCTAGTGAAATCTGAGCGGAGAGGAGCGGGCGTGAATCGTTGGGTAGTCATCGCGGCGGCTGCGCTCATCGCAGCCCTCGTAGTCGCGAACGTCGCGACGGCTCGGTCGACCACCGCGACGGCAGCGCCCACCGTCGTGAAGGTGTCGATGTACGAGATGGGCTTCAAGCTCAGCAAGCGCATCGTGCATCCCGGGGTCGACGTCTTCCGCGTCGTCAACGACGGTGCGGTCGAGCACGACTTCCGCATTCGCGGCAAGGGAACTCCGATGCTCGGCTCCGGCGAGCGGGCGACACTTACTGTCCGTTTTCCGAAGCCGGGTCGCTTCACGTTCGTCTGCACCGTCCCAGGGCACGCTGCCGCTGGGATGGTCGGGAAGCTGATCGTCAAGCGACCGTGAACCTGTAGAACGAACGGGGTCAGACCCCACGGGTCTGACCCCGTTCGAGATACTCCGCCCGTGAGGTTTTCGCACGTTCTCGTCGTGGGCGCCGGCCAGATGGGGGGCGGAATCGCCCAGGTCATCGCCGCGTCCGGACGACGGGTTTCGCTGTACGACGAGCTGCCCGGCGCAGTCGAGCGCGCGCGCGAAACCATGCGGCGGAGTCTCGAGAAGCTCGCGGAGAGAGGTGGAGCCGACCCTGCCGAGGTTCTCGATCGGGTAACGGAGGCTGAGGCTCTCGTCCCGGCCGATCTCATGATCGAAGCCGTCGTCGAGGATGCGTCCGTCAAGAGGGAGCTCTTTCGCGCTGCTGACGAGCTCTTACCAACCGAGGCGATCCTCGCCTCGAACACGTCCTCGATCCCGATCACGTCTCTGGCCGCTGCCACGACCCGGCCCGAGAAGGTCATCGGCATGCACTTCTTCAACCCGGTGCCGGTGCTGAAGCTCGTGGAGGTGATACGCGCCGTGCAGACCTCGGACGAGACCGCTGCGGCGATCGTCGAGCTCGCCAAGGATCTGGGCAAGGTGGCGGCAGAGGCGCGGGACTTCCCCGGCTTCGTCTCCAATCGCATTCTCATGCCGTTCATCAACGAGGCCGCCTACACTCTGATGGAGGGCGTGGCCGAGGCAGACGCGATCGACACGATCGCCAAGCTCGGGTTCGCGCACCCAATGGGGCCGCTCGCTCTGGCCGACCTGATCGGGCTCGACACGTGCGTCTCGATCATGGAGGTGCTGCACGAAGGCCTCGGCAATCCGAAGTACGCTCCGTGCCCGCTCCTCCGCCAGTACGTGGGCAATCCGAAGTACGCTCCGTGCCCGCTCCTCCGCCAGTACGTGGCTGCGGGCCGACTCGGACGCAAGTCCGGGCGGGGCTTTTACGAGTACGGATGATGGATCCCAGGCTTGCGGCCGAGCTCACCGCGCACGAGGTCTCGGACGAGGAGTTCGTCGAGGCGACCTTCCGGAACATCCTACGCCGTCTGCCCGATCAGGAGGCGCAGGACAGGGCTCTCTTGAAGCTCGCCGAAGGGACTCTCTCCCGGGCGACTTTGATCCACGAGCTGGCGACGAGCGAGGAGTCCGTTCGCGTGCGCGAGTTGGACGATGCCGTTGCACTCGGCCTCGGAGCGCGGGCGCGGCGAGAGCGGGTTCGCTGGCTGCAGGCGCCTGCGGGAACGGACGAGCGGGTGGTCGAGATCCCTTGGGTGCTCTCGCGGCTGCGCTCGTCGGGGCGCGTGCTCGAGGTGGGATACGCCTTCGCCGAGACCGCATACGTCGGCGGCCTTCTCCGCGCGGGTGTGGAGCTCGTGGGAGCCGATCTTGCGACTCGTGATGTCGACGATATGGAGACCGTCGAGGCGGACGTCCGCAAGCTTCCGTTCCCCGAGTGCTCTTTCGACCAGGTTCTGCTCGTGTCCACGCTCGAGCACATCGGTGCCGACAACACGGTGTACGGCCTCGACGCCGAGAGCGACGGAGCCGCTCGCCTACAAGCACTCCGCGAGTTGAATCGAGTGCTGCGGCACAGCGGCAGCCTCCTCGTCACCGTCCCGCTCGGCGAGCCCGGCGACCACGGCTGGTTTCGGCAGGAGGACGAGCGCGGGTGGACGCAGCTCTTTGCACGCGCCGGTTTCTTTGTCGAGGAGATCGAGGCGTATGAGGTTCAACCCGAGGGCTGGCGTGCGGCACCGGCGTTTCGCCCCGAAGGCGTGCGCTACGGAGAGCGCGGGCCGGCTGCCTCCGCCGTGCTCTGTGCCGACCTCTCGCCCGGCCGTGTTCGGCACTTCGTGACGCCCGGTGGCCTGCGGAAAGCGACCCGGCGGCAGGCGGCGCGCGCGTACCGGCGCATACGGCCCCACGACCTATAGTCCGCGGCGATGGACTTCGAGCTCACTGCCGAACAGCGGGCGATCCAGACGCTGACGCGCGAGCTCGCCGAGGCGGAGATCGTCCCGAACGCCACCTCCTGGGATCGCGAGCACCGCTTCCCGGATGAGCTCTACCCCAAGCTCGCCGAGCTCGGGCTCATGGGCGTCTGCGTTCCGGAGGAGTACGGCGGCGCCGGCGCCGACTTCCTGTCCTACATCCTCGTCCTCGAGGAGCTCTCGCGCGCTGATGCAGGAGTGGGGGTGACGGTTGCGGTGCACACGAGTGCGACGACGTTGCCGATTCTCGCTTTCGGGACCGAGGAGCAGAGGTTGCGCTTCGTCCCACCGCTCGCCCGCGGAGAGCAGCTCGGCGCGTTCGCTCTCACCGAGTCCGGATCCGGTTCCGATGCCGGCTCACTTCGGACGACCGCGCAACCGGACGGTGACGGCTGGTCGATCACCGGGTCGAAGCAATGGATCACCAACGGGTCGCGCGCCGGGACCTTTGTCCTCTTCGCTCGCACCGATCCAGCGACCGCGGGCGCGCGCGGGGTCTCCTGCTTCATCCTCGACGCCGAGCACGTGCGGGTGACGCGCGAGGAGGAGAAGCTCGGCCTCAACTCGTCGACGACATCGGACCTCGTGATCGAGGGAGCGCAAGTCGGTCGAGACCGCCTGCTCCATGACGAGGATCGCGGATTCCGAGTTGCTATGGCCACGCTCGACGGTGGCCGCATCGGAATTGCCGCACAGGCACTCGGAATCGCGCAGGCTGCCTTCGACGTAGCGAGCGCATATGCCAAGGAGCGCGAGCAGTTCGGGCGGCGGATCGGGGACTTCCAGGCGATCCAGTGGAAGCTCGCGGACATGGCGACCGAGATCGATGCCGCACGCCTTCTGACCTATCGCGCTGCGTGGCTCAAGCAGGAAGGTCGTCCGCACACTGCCGAGGGCGCGAAGGCCAAGCTGTTTGCGTCAGAGATGGCGCGCCGCCAGACCGCCGAGGCCATCCAGATTCTCGGGGGCTACGGGTATACGAAGGAGTTCCCGGTCGAGCGCTTCTACCGGGACGCCAAGATCACGGAGATCTACGAGGGGACGAGCGAGATCCAACGGCTCGTGATCGCCCGCTCGATTCTCGGGCGGCAGGCGCGCGAGGAACCGGTTGTCGGGGGTCTGACCTCGAGACATGCCCAGGGGTCTGACCCCGGGTCTGACCCCACCGGTTAGTAACAGTCTGTTACAAGGCGGTCGGACGCCATTCGTAGAGAGCGTCGGGCTCCTTCTCTTCGTTGCCGGAGCCGTCCGTCAGCTCGACGACCCGGCAGCCGTGGCGCTCGTAGAACCGACGCGCGCCCTCGTTCTTCTGAAAGACCCAGAGCCGGAATCCACCAGGTCGCTCCTGCTTGACGACGTCGAAAAGCGCGGTTCCTATCCCACGATCCTGCTCGTCCGGATGGACGTAGATATGTCCCAGCAGGTCGCCCGAGAGCGCAGCGAACCCGACGACACGTCCCGCGGCCTCCGCAACGCACACCTCGTGCGCGGGGATCATCTGATCGCGGATCCATGTGCGGATCTGATCGTCCGTGTGGAGCGTCGGCAGGAAGGTCAGACCCCGAAACGACGCGATGAAGACCTCCGCAATTGCGTCGGAGTCGTGGGTTTGCGCAAGTCTCACGTCCACGCCGCCTAATCTACTCGCGTGTCTCGCGATCGCGACGAGCCGGTCAGGCTTACCAAGATCTACACGCGCGGGGGTGACGCGGGCGAGACGTCGCTCGGTGACGGCTCGCGTATCTCGAAGCTCGACGCTCGGATCGCCGCTTACGGCACCGTCGATGAGCTGAACTCGGCCGTCGGTCTCACCCTGTCGGCTGACTGCCCCGACGACATGCGCGCCGTGCTCGCCCGCGTTCAGAACGAGCTCTTCGATCTGGGCGCCGATCTCTCGGTCCCGATGGAGCGTGACGCGCGCCTGCGCGTCACGCAGGAGCAGGTCGAAGCGCTCGAGCGCGACTGCGACGGGTTCAATGCCGAGCTCCCCGAGCTCAAGAGCTTCGTGCTTCCGGGCGGGAGCGAGGTCGCTGCGAGACTCCACGTCGCGCGCACGACCTGCCGTCGCGCCGAGCGCGAGGCGCTGACGGCATCCGGTCTCTATACGGTGAACCCGCTCGCGCTCGTGTACCTGAACCGCTTGTCCGACCTGCTGTTCATTCTTGCTCGCGCCGCAAACGCGGCGGTTGGTCACGAGGAACCGCTCTGGAGGCCTGGGAGCTCGGCCTAGCGTTCGCGGCGTCGTTTGTCGCGGGCTACGTCGGCTCGATGCTCGGTCTCGTCCTAGGGACGCTGCGGCTGCCGTTCGTGATCCTCGCGACAGGAAGCCCGCTCGCCGCTGCGGGAACCAACATTGCGATCTCCGCGGCTGCAGCTGGAGCCGGCGGACTGAAGCACGCACGCGAGGGTCGTGTCGACTGGCGGGTCGTCGCGTGGATGGCTCCGCCTTCCGTTCTCGGCGCGGTCGTGGGAGCGATGCTCGCTGACGACGTCTCGGAGGCGCTCCTCTATGGGCTGATCGCGGCGGTACTCGTCTGGAGCGGGTTCGACCTCGCGCTGCGCCCGATCGCTCCGCGGCCACGAGATCACCTCCGCGCGGGGCGAGGAGGGGTTCTCGCATTTCTGATCGGCGCTCTCGGGGGCGCAGTCGGCGTGATTCTCGGGACGCTGCGCATGCCGGCGCTCGTGCGGTCGGTCGGGCTCGACGTCCGACGTGCGGCCGGGACGAACCTCATCGTTGGCTTCTTCCTTGGCGTCGCCGGATTCGTGACGTATGCAACCGTGGAGGGCGTGGATTGGGACGTTCTCGCTGCCGGTCTCGCCGGCGCTTTGCCTGGAGGCTGGCTGGGCGCCCGCGCGACCAGCCGGATCTCCGAGAAGACGCTGCGGCTCGCGCTCGGATTGGTCCTCGTCGTGGTGGGTGCCGTGTTCGCTGCGGAGGCTGTGGTGTAGAAGGGGTCAGACCCGGGGTCAGACCCCGCGCTCAGACCCCGCGCTCAGACCCCGCGCTCACGCCACCGCCGGCCAGCGCCCGTCGAGCCATTCGACGAGCTCGCCTGCAGGCCGTGGGCTCGCAACGTAGAAGCCCTGCGCGTAGTCGCAGCCCCAATCCGCGAGAAGGTTCCAGGCGTGTCGGGTCTCGACTCCCTCGGCAACGACGCGGAGGCCGAGCGCGTGGCCGATGTCGATCATGCCGTGGACAAGCGCTGCGTCGGTCGCGCTTCGGCCGAGGCCGTGGACGAGGCTGGCGTCGATCTTCAGCTCGTCGAGGGGAAGCACTCGCAGCGCTGCGAAAGAAGCCGCACGCCCGCCGTCGTCCAGTGAGAGACGTACGCCGAGCGTGGCGAAACACCCAAGTACCTCTTCGTCGAGCTCTGCGCCTGCCCCGGGACCTGCGGGTACGACCTCGAGGGTGACCGGCGTGGATGTGAGGTCCACCGACCGAAGCATCGTGGCGAGGCCGTCCGCGAACAGTGGATCGTCGAGCAGCCGGTACGGGATGTTGATCGACACGCCGAGATCGTGGCCCGCCTTTGACCACAGCTCGGCAGAGCTCAGTGCGTCCGCGACGACGAGGAACGTGAGCTCGCGTGCGAGTGGCGTGCGCTCGACATGCGGGACGAACTCGGCCGGTGGCACCAGCGCTCCTCCCGCGAGCACGCGCCGGATCAGAGCCTCGGCGGAATGGGTTGTTCCCGTCGCGAGATCGAGGATCGGCTGGTATACGACGAGGAGCTCCTTCTGCGCGAGCGCTATCTCGACATCGCGCACGACGCCCGCGTCGACGCCGCGCCGGATGAACAGCGAATCGTCCGCCGTGTCTCGTTTCGTCGCGTACATCTGCCCGTCTGCCCGGGAAAGCAGCTCGTCGGACGTGCCCCCGTCGGCGGGGAACACCGCCCAGCCGATGCTGCCGTCGATCTCGATCGATGTTCCGTCGATGCGAAACGGCCGTCGAAGCGCGTGTCGCAGACGGCTGACCAGGGCAGCCGCAGTGTCGTCGCTCCCGGTTTCCATCGACAGGACCACAAACTCGTCGCCTCCGACCCGGGCAACCGTGTCGCTGGCACGCAGAATCGCCTCGAATCGGCGTGCCAAGGTGCGGAGGACGGCATCGCCCGCTCGGTGGCCGCGGACGTCGTTGACGTCCTTGAAGCCGTCGAGATCGACGACGATGAGCGCGAATTGCTCACCCGAACGCCGCGAGCGGCGAAGAGCCTGCTCGATCCGATCGTCGAGCAGGACACGGTTGGGCAGGCCGGTCAATGGGTCTCGCAGCGCTTCGGTGGTGGCGCTCCGGAGTCGCCAGCTGAGCAGGACGCCGCACGCGGCGGCGACGAAGGAGAAGATCAACAGCGTCGCCACGACGTAGTCCGGTGTCTCGTGCAAAGCGGCTGTCAGGACGCTCGAGACGAGCACGAGTGCCGCGAGGGAAAGCGCCCATGCGAAGGTGCTACTCAGATGCCGCCGTGATCGGATCGTCACTCGTTCGTTGCCGTTCCTGCTCCAGAGAGGAGCTGCCGCAGTACCTCCGACAGTAGTCGGCCTGCGGCGGTGGATCGCCCCCAGATCGAGGGATGGTCATCCCCTGTAAGAGGGAGCTAGGGGTCTCTCTTGGCCGAAAGCGGGGAGGAGGCAGCGGTTTCTTCGGGAATCGAGCCCCGTGGACGTTGCGGCGGGCGTCGTCGGACTGCTGGCCGGCGTGGCCGTCGGCCCGCTGGCTGATCGCCTTGCGACGAACGCACCGCTTCACGAGCGGTTGCTCAAGAGTGTGCCGCGGTCGTCGCGTCTCTTCCTCGTCACTCTTGGCACCGCTCTTCTCGGAGGTGCATGCGGGCTCGTCTTCGGCTTCACGCTCGAGGCGCTGATCGCGGTGCTCTTCTGCTGGGTCCTGGTCATCGTCACGCGAACCGATCTCGAACACCGACTGATTCCGGACAAGATCGTCCTCCCGGCAGCGGTGGCGATCCTCGCTCTTCGAACGATCGACGATCCGAGCCTCGAGTGGGTTCTCAGCGCTCTCGGCGCAGGGCTGGTGCTGTTTCTCATCGTTCTCGCCTACCCGAGTGGCCTCGGAATGGGGGACGTGAAGCTCTCGGCTCTCCTCGGCGCGGGGCTCGGCGTCGCAGTGATCCCAGCGATGTTCGTGGGGTTCTTCGTCGCGTTCGTGCCGGCCGCGCTGCTCCTCCTCCGGCACGGCAAGGAGGCTCGTAAGCAGGCGATCCCGCTCGGGCCATTTCTCGCACTTGGCGGTGTCGTCGCTCTCTTCTGGGGCGGCGCGATACTTGACTGGTACAAGCAGCTCTCGATGTAACGCGGCGCGACCGCGCAGAGCTTAAGCCCTGCGCGCTGAAAGCCGATTTGTGATCTATGGAAAGTGCGTCGACGCATGCCCGCGTTTCATTGCCGATCGACGCGGCCCTGCTCGCTGCTTCCGCGCGGAATGCCGCGGCAATGCTGCGCGAGCCCGGCGATCCCACGAAGTCGATCGACAGCGCCGTCGAGGTGCTGTTCGGCGCTGTTTCCGGGTTGATGCCGTCGGTCTTCGTGCTCGAGCACGGGCGCTTCTGGCTCGTAGCGCAGCGTGGGCACTCGGTCGTACCGGATGGAGTCCGGGTCGTGAGCGGCATCATGGGTCGAGCAGTACGACTGGGTAGGCCACAGTTGGTGCCAGACGTCAGCGTCGACCCCGACTACTTCGCAGCGCTTCCGGGCGTCGTCTCGGAACTCGCGGTACCGCTCCGCGCGGGACGCGTAATCGTCGGCGCCCTCAACCTCGAATCCGATCGGGCGCTACCCGATGGCGCTGCCGCCTTGGTGGGACCGCTCGCTTCAGCCCTTTCCCCACTAGTCGCAGCGCTTCGTGCGAGCCGTACGCTCGACCTGGCTGCGCTCGCACGGCTCTTCGTGCACCTGGGCAGCATTCGCGACGCGGAGGAGATCGCTGCACTCGCGGCCGCATCCTTGTCCAAGGTCCTCCCGATCGACGCATCCCAGGTGATCACCTGGGACGAGTTCGGTGCGGCCGCAACCCTGGCTTCGTGGCGTTGCGATGCGTCCGATGAGGTGCCGTTCGCGCAGTCCGAGCTCGAGGCGGCTCGTGCGCTCGTCGATCCGAGCGTCGTCTGTCACGTGCTCGACGTCGGCGGAGGTCGTGGCCACTCTCGGTCGGGCGCGTCGATCGTCTGGCTGCCGCTGCGCGTGAACGGTAAGGAGCTCGGTGCACTTCTGGGGCGAAGTAGCGCGGCTGACCATGTCGATCCGGTTCAGCTCGACACGGCTGCCGTCCTGGCGGCGCACGTCGCCGCGTCGCTCGACTCTGCCTTCGCCCTACGACGCGAGCGGCAAAGCGCCGTAACCGACTCCCTGACGGGAATCCTGAACCGCAGGGGGCTCGAAGAGCACCTCGAGGACGCGCTTGCGGCGGCGAGGGAACGTCGCATGCCGCTGAGCGTTCTCGTCATCGACTGCGACGACTTCAAGGAGATCAACGACCGCGCCGGACATGAGTTCGGAGACACCCTCCTACGGGAGATTGCCGACGTCCTTTCGCGGTCGGTACCGGTTGGTGCCGAAGCCGCACGACTCGGAGGAGACGAGTTCGTGGTCATGCTCCCCGACGCGGGGGCAGACGCTGCCGAGACGCTCGGTGGTCAGATCAGAAACGTGCTTGCCGCAGGGCTCACGGACGCTGGTTTCCCCCTGCGGATCAGCGCCGGGATCTCGACCTATCCATTCGACGGCCCCGGCCCGACAGCGCTTCTGCGCGCTGCGGACCAGGCGCTCTACGCAGCCAAGAGCGTGGGGAAAGATCGCATCGCCTCGTTCCGTGAGCTCGCCGCATCGCCGCTGTCAGCGGCTGGTGGAGGCCGCCTCACGCTGGCGGAGGCTCACCGCCGTGGACGTAGTGACAGTTCCGGCTCGGTGTTGGCCGACGCTATCGCGGCGTCAAAGGCAATCGAGGCCGAGGGAACCGCGGATGCCGTGTGCAGCCGCCTGTGCAAGGCACTTGTCTTCGTCGTCGGCGCGACCGGATGTTCGGCGTCGAAGGTCGTAGGCGATTTCATCGTCGACGCGACCGAGCATGCGCTTCGCGAGATCTCACTCGGTGACGAAGCGGCGTATCGGATCGCCGACTTCCCGCTCACGGCCGAGGTGTTGCGCACGAGCAGACCGCGAGCGATCTCGTTCGCCGAAGGCGGTATCGATCCCGCCGAGGCGTTTATTCTCCGCGAGCTCGGGATGAACGCCGTGCTAATGCTCCCGCTGAGGGTTGCAGGTCGCCCCTGGGGGCTCGTCGAGCTCTACGAGATGCGCCTTCGACCGTTCACCGAGGACGACATCGCGGTGGCCGAGTTCCTCACGATGCAGGCCGAGCGCCGGCTCGAGGTCGTGGACGTCGTCGACGAGCCGCGGGAGCGCCCGCGCGTCTACGAGCTTCCGGGCGAAGACTCGCCCCGCGTCCCGCGCACCAGGTAGGCGCATCGCCGTCGGTCGCCGGGCAGCGGTGACGGCCCAATGCGCGCGATGATGTACTCCGCGCCCTCGAGCTCGAGCGCATCGCCGGGGGCGAGGCTCGATGGGTCGATCTCGACGAGCCGGTAGTCGAGGCCCGGGACGAATGCAAGCTGTGCCGGTTGCGCAGGCACCGGCTGATCTGGGCTCGGCGCGGTCGCGCTGATGTCCTGTTGGGACCCGAGCTTGGCAGGACTCTCTTCGCGCGCCGTGACGGCGCGCTCACGTCGCTCGACCGCGGCGCGTCTGAGCTCCACCGCTCCGAGCTCGCTGCGACGACGCGCGAGGTCGGCCTCTTGGTCGGCGAGGCGGCTCTCGCGCTCCGTGAAGTCGCGCAAGAAGTCCGTGAGCTCGGTCTCCCTCGCCTCGAGGTCGGACGTGCGCAATCTGAGCATGCGCTCGACAGAGGCGCGCGAGTCTCGGAGAAGCTCCTCGCGGCGCTCGAGGTCGGCGATCGACGCGTCGAAGCGCGCCGCGTGCTCATCGAGCTCGCGCCGCCGCTCCGCGAGGAGCTCCTCGAGCCGCTCCTCCGGGGTGGGACCCGGTGTGAGGACTCTCCGGACGAGTCCTCCGAACCCGTCGCTCGCCTCGGACGATCCGCGATCGGCGGGGTGCTCCTGGCGGTCGGGGTTCGTCACCGTACGGGTCCTGGCGTGGTGCGAGAGGCCGGCGGACCGATCCTAAGCCGTCGAGTTCGGAGCAGTCCGCCGGCGAAGCGCGACTTCGCCGAGCCGACGAGGTCTCCTGCACTAAGCCTGGATCCACCGTTTCGCGCGGGCGGTGCGTTCGTCTGATCGCGCCAGGCCGCTTCCCGCCTGGCTTGCGGCCTGCCCGGAAAGGCAGGCAGGCCTCCACCCAGTCGGTGCGCTCCGCGCTGGGAGCGTGGAACACGGGCAACCAGCCCGCGCTCCACGCTCCCAGCGCGTCCTGGCGGCCCAGCCGAACGCCCCGCGGACACGCAAAACGGTGGATCCAGGCTAGAAACCCTTCGTGGGAGGGTAAAGCTTCTGCGTCTCGAAACCGATATGCGAACCATGGATGCGAACGGTGCCAGACATCTTGCGGCGCGGATCCGCGCAGGTGTCGCGATCGGCGCGAGGATCGAGTTGGTCAAGGACGCGAGCGACGACTCGGGCCTGTGCGCCGGAGATCGCGGGATCGTCGACCAGATCGACGAACGCGGATACGTCTTCGTGAGCTGGGATCGCGGATTCGCCTCGGAGATCGATCCCGGGTCGACGCCGATCCACCCGCTGGCCGCGTAGAGGCCTGAACGACTCACGAGCGCGGGGCTTTCCCGTCTCGAAGGCCGAAGTCCGCGGTCACGACCACTGCATCGGATCCGCCGTACTCGGCTGGCGCCGTTGATGTGTACACGGCTCCGATACCGGCGTCGCGCCACGCAGACGAGAGGATTACCTCGCGATGAGGGGGAGAGTCGAGCCACGCCTTGACGATCGCCTTCGCCTCGATCCGTCGTCCTTCGCTGGCGAGCAGCGCTTCGCCGACCGACCATGTCTCCCAGCCCCGATTGGTGTAGTAGCGCCGGATCCGGTCGCTAAATGCCGTCCCGTCCGCTGAGTCGTGTCCGAAGAATCCGAGCTCGAGCATGGCTCTCGAATGTGCCCTCGCGGCCGTGCGTAGGCTCGGTGCTGCGCGCAGCGGCCGAATGCCGCGGTTGGCGCGAATCTGATTCATCTCGCGCACTATCTCTGCCTCGAGCGTGGTGCGGCGCTCGAGCTTCGTCGGCACCTCGGCGGGCACTGCGGCAGATGTGTGAGCAGCCGTGAGCGCGACTGCGAATACGACGAGAAATCGCATGCCTTGCAACGGCATCGACCGTTCCTGATGGACATCTCTCCCCCGATGGGGGGAGGCCCGGGACGTTTGCTACGGAGCCTCTTGCCCGTTTGCGCGACCGTTGGTCTGGTCGGCTTTCGAGGGTGAGGAGCTCGTCCCTGCTGGCGCCGAAGTCCCGGCCTTCTCTTCCTTGCTACCCGCATTCGCCTGTGCTTTCGCAGGGGGTGTCTTGCTGGTGCCTGTGGTGTTGGGACGCGCGGTGGTGCGCTTCGTCTGGCCGGGTGCTTTCGCCTTAGCCTCGGCACTGCGCTCGGAGGCACCTCGCGCGCGTGCTTCGGCTGCACGAGCGCGAGCCTTAGCCGCGGCCAGCCTGTCCTGTCCCGGGGCGGCAGCCTTCCCGCGCGCGACGCCATTCCCGGGAACGAGCACGCCGCGTGGAGCGACCTGTCCCAGGCGGGCCCCCGGCTCGTCGCTCTGCGCCGGTGGCTTGTTCGCCGGCCTCGAACCGATCTCCGACGAGCCGACAACGCCCACGCCGCCCGTCATTGCCGCCGCAGCGACGACTGCCGCTGCTTTCACGGCCATACCTCCGGCGAAGATCCCGCCTCCCGTTGCCCCCGCGGTGGTTACAGCCGAGCCGGCGACGGCTGCGCCAGTGGTTGCCGGGAGCGTTGCGGCCGTCGCCGTTCCCTCGATCCCCTTGAAGAATGAGAGCGAAAGCGGGATCGGGACGAGCATGAGGCCTTTGAGCGCGCGCCGGTTTCGCTGCTGGAGGCTGGTGAACCGAGCGCAGTCTGGACACTCGCCGACGTGGTCGCGAAGACGGCGTCGCTCCTTGCGGCCAAGCCGACCGTCGGCAGCGCGCGATAGCGCGAGTTGCGCGTCGGTGCAGGTGAGCTGGTGCTCGAGCTCCTCCGCAAGGGAACGTCGGGCTCTGAAGAGAAGCGTCTCGAGAGCGGTGGTCGTGACGCCGAGGATCTCCGCGATCTCCGCGTACGAGCGGCCCTCGAACTCACGGAGCACGATCGCTTGCCGCTGCTGCGGTGGAATCTTGGAGAGCGCGACCAGCAGCTCGCCGACGCTCGGCCCGTCGTCCTCGTCGCGGCTGGCCTCCATCGTCCGCTCGTCGAGCTCGACCTGTCGTGGTCGCGTCTGCTCCTGCCGGAAGCGCTGCTTGATCGTGTTGCTTGCAATTGTCAGGAGCCAGTTCGCCGGCTTGCGCGGGCGCAGCCCCTGCTCGAGCGAGCGGTACGCATTCAGGAACGTCGTCTGTGTGACGTCCTCGGCGTCGGCGTGGTTGCCGAGGACGGCGAGCGCATAGCGATAGATCTCGCCGCCGTGTTTGCGGTAGAGATCGTCGACCTCGCTCGAAGCACGGTGGCCGGATTCGGTGACGGCCATGTTCTGAACGGTCGTCCAGGCGGCGGGCGTGCGCAACCCACCTCACAAACTCTTAACACTCTCCGGCGCAAGAACTCACTTCCACGCGCATCTTCTCCTATGCCAGATCGAATTCCCCCGAAACGGAGAACCTTCATGACCAGACTCCTCATCACTGCGGCGCTCTTTTGCTTCGCCGTGCCGGCGGCCCTTGCGGCCCCGCCGGCCGGCCAAGGTTCTAGTGGCGGCTCCACGCCGAATCCGTCGCAGCTCTGTGCGGAGCAGCTGAAGACGATGGGCGCTGCGGGCTTCCAGTCCACCTACGCGCCTAACGGCAACGCCCAGAGTGCAATGGGCAAGTGCGTCTCGCGCCAGGCCCAGGCCTCGGCTGGCGACCAGGACAACGCGGCCAAGAAGTGCAAGGCCGAACGTGAGTCGCTGGGCGTCACCGCTTTCAACAACAAGTACGGGACGAACCCGAACAAGAAGAACGCGTTCGGCAAGTGCGTCTCCGGACTTGCAAAGACGCAGGGTTCCTGATCTGAGCTGACCAAGATCCGCAGCGGTCGGCGGCACCGGTTGCGGCGGTAGGGGGAAGAGACGAAGGAGGTCGAAAGACCTCCTTCGTCGTTTCAGATCTCTGCCGCGGTGGTTCCAGGGGTCAGACCCGGGGTCAGACCCCTGGTCTAGACCCCTGGTCTTGACCACGAAGGAATGGGGACGCGAGACCCGGGCGTCCTAGGGTCGGAAGCTCAGTAGATCTCGCTCTCTGGCGTCCCGAATCGCCGCTTCGAGCTTCCGTCGAGCTGCTTGTGTGTCCGAGTCGACGAGCTCCAGGGCGCCGGCCACGTCCAGATATGCCGGCGCAGGCTCTAGGCCGGCTATGGCCGCGTAACTGCTCCAGCGCCACAGCTCGGGACGCTCGACGATACCTGCTCGCACCGGATTCAGCAATACGTAGATGAACGCGGCCACAAGGTGATCGTCGGTCTCGAGGCGTGTCGAATAGAAGCGGCCGCGGAACAGGTGGCCCTGCCGCTCGTACCGATGGTTGAAGGCCTGCGCGTATGGAGCCTCGAACGACTGCATGCCGCGGCCCAGGTTTGGCTCGGGAGTACGGAGGACGAGATGGATATGCGTATCCAGCAGGCAGTAGGCGAGACACGACCACCGACAACGACTGACGCTTCGCTCGAGATGAGCGAACAGCGTCCAGCGATCACCGTCGTCTCGCACCAGTCGTTCGCCAGCGTTTCCCTTGGCGACGACATGGTGGATTGCCCCTGGAGCCTCGTCTCTCGGTCTTCGCGGCACTCACGAAGGATCGCTTGTACGAGAGTAATCCGCGAGTGGCTGGTCGGGGCAGTGACGACCCCGGCATGTCCGGACGGGACACGTCCGGGGTCTGACCCCGGGTCTGACCCCTTTCCGTGACGTTACGGAGGCGTTAGCGGCTCCCAGCGCGGGAGCGTGAGCTTCATCGTCGTGGGGCCGCCGGGTGCGCTGTCCAGCTCGAACGTGCCGCCTACCATGCGCACACGTTCGCCGATCCCGACGAGGCCGAGCCTGCCTCGCTGCGCAGCCTTGGCCAACGCCCGCTCCACCTCGAAGCCCATTCCGTCATCCACGATCTGAAGCTCGATCGCGCTCCGTCGCGCGCGCACGCGAACGGACACATTCGTCGCGCCCGCATGCTCGCGGACGTTTGCCAGAGCCTCTTGGATCGCTCTGAAGACCGTGATGCGCTGAGCCGACGAGAGCGAATCGGGGTCGCCGCGGATCTCGAGCTCGGCGCGAACGCCGGAGCGCTCCGCGAAGCCGTCGACCTCGCGATGCAGGATCTCCCCGAGCGGGCGGCTTATGACGCTCTTCGTCTCGAGCGAGTGCGCAATTTCGCGAAGCTGCCGATCGAGCTCGACGAGGCGGGAGGAGAGATCGTCAAAGCGACCATGGGCCTGATTCTGGTAGTCCGCGAGCACGAACGGGTACACCTGCTGCTGAAGGAGCCGGACGTCGGCCGCGAGCGCGAGGACGTCTTGAATGGGGCCGTCGTGCAGGTCGAATCCGAGGCGCATGAGGCGGCGCTCGGCCGACGCCACGAGCGTCCGCTCGCGGGCGGCAGAGTGCTCCAGTAGGCGTTCCCGCTCGATGACCGGGCTGAGTGCGACAGCGGCCTCGGTCAGGTACGCGTCGGCGACGTCGTGGCCGACCGATCCGAGACGCCCCACGATCGCCGCGTACACCTCGCCGAAACGGAGCACCGGGATCGACCGAAGCTGCGATCCGCCGAGTAGTGAGAGGCGCGAACGTCGGCGAAGGGTCGCCTTCGCCTCGGCTCGGACGCGCCGGCTCGGACCGCCGTCAGTGCCGAGAGTGGCGATGCACTCGATCCCGCTTTGGTTCTGCGTCCACAGAGACACGTCGGCGAGCACATCGAAGCCGAGCAGAAGGCCGAGCTGGATCTCGACGGCGACGAGCGGTGGAAGCTCGAGAAGCCGAGAGTTACCGACCGCTTCGCTGAACAGGACGTAACGAGCGGCGGAGAGGGGGAGAGCGCACGCTTCGGCGACAGCCGCGGCAGCGCCGCGCACGTCCGCCTCGTCGAGCTCGAGCGCTGCGCCCAGCTCGATGATCGCTGCGGCTGCGTACCAGACGGAGGCGAGCCCGTCGCCGACGTCGTCGTCCCCGTAGCCGTTCCGAATGCGGCGCGCGTCCACGAGGACCGCCTCGAGCGTGGGGCGGATCTCGTCCGCGCAGCCTTCGAGAAAGTACGAGTGCAGGCGGTCGAGGCGCTCCTCGGGCTCGCGGTACGGAGCGCGCTCTGGGTGAGGAAGGGCGCGCCGAAGCGGGAGTGGCCCCCCGGATTCGAAGTGCGTGCCTGCCTCGGACGTCATCTGCGCTCGTCGGACTCAGCCTGGTTCACGCTCGGAGCCATGCCTCCTCCCTCGAACACACTGTACGACTCATGCCCCTCATGTCACCCTCGAACGATTGGTGCCACGCCAGCAGCCCGCTCGGCGAGGAGTCGCTCGATGTCGAGGAGAAGCTCCTCCGTCTCGTTCCAGCGATCGAACACGCGAATGCCGGCTGGGCTCTTGCCGCCTGTGTCCGCTGTAATCACGATGGGCACCTCAGGCCGCCGCGCGCGAGCGGCATTAGCGGTTCGCAACGCCTCCGCTATCGCATCCCCGCCGTCGAGGACCGCAAGATCGAGCGTCGGCTCTAGGATCGCGTCCGGCAACCGCTCGGGAGCCGTAAGCTCCTCGACCTCGAGATCGCGGCCGCCGAGCAGGAAGCGGGCCAGTCTCATGAACCGAGGATCGCGGCTTGCCACTAGAACTCTTGCTCGCGGCTCCGAGTCGTCGCCCTCCCATGGTGTCGCACCCCCATCGGCCCGCGCGTCCATTGCACTGCGCGAAGCCCACGCCACACGGTCACCAACTTCGAGCCCTCGCCGATGACACTCGCCCGCTGAAAGCTCTACGATCTCGCGGGCGCCACGACACGAGACCGTGCGCCACGCTCCGACGTCGGGCTCGATCTTGATCACGACTTGGTCGGCGTCGAGGAACACAGCGTCGATCGGGAAGCGCATGAACGCGGTGTGAATGCTCCAGCCCGGCCGCAGCACCATTCCTTCGCCTTGCCGCAGGTATTTCCGGCCGAGGAGCCCTCGCATCCGCCGGTGCGCCCGATCGGCCACGACGACGCGTTCGCAGACGATCCGACCGTCTTCCCGGCGGAGCGTCAATGTCGCCACGTCGCTAGTGCCCCCTCAGGTGATGCTGCCCCGCCTGCGGCGCGCGAAAAGCGAGCGAGGCAAGGACGCATGGAGCCCCAATACTCGACGTATTGGGGCGACTGAGGATGCAGCATCGCGAAGCTTTGCAGCCGCCGCAGGCGATCGACTGCATTGCCTGAGGGGGCACTAACCCAGGGCTTCGACGATGTTGATGATCATCGGCGTGAGGATCACCACGAAGAGTGCTGGGAAGATGCAGAAGATCAGCGGGAAGAGCATCTTGATCGGCATCTTCTGCGCCCGCTCTTCGGCCATCGCCTTGCGCCGCTTCCGCATTTCGACCGAGAGGTTCCGCATCGTCGTGCCGATCGAGACACCGAGCTTCTCTCCCTGGGTAAGCGCGCGTACGAAAATGCGCATGTTCGGCGCGTCCGCGCGTTTACCGAGGCTCTCGATTGCCTGGTTCACCGAAAGACCCATTCGCTGCTCCTGCAGCGTGAGGCGGAGCTCCTGTCCGAGTGGATCGGACATGGTCTCCGAGGCGACGCGCATAGAGGCGAGGATTCCAAGGCCGGCTTCGATGGTGACGACGAGCAGGTCGATCATGTCCGGTAGCTGTTTGTCGACCTTCTCCATCCTGCCTCGCCGCTTGACCTCGACGTAGTAGACGGGCGCGTACCAGGCCGCCGCGGCCACAGCTATGGCAGCCACAACCGCGAACAGGATTGAACCGCCCAGTGCGGGCACGAGCCACAACGTCAGCAGGGAAAACGCGATGGCGCACAGGACCTGGTAGCCCAGGATCTTGCGCGGTGTCGTTCCGTACATCCCGGCGGAGACGAGCTTCTCGCGGATCCTTTCTTCCCCGAATCGATTCGTCCGTCGGGCGGCGAAGTCTCCAAGCCGGCCGGCGATCGAATCGAGAGGGCGCCTCGCTGGCGCGCCAACCTCGGAGCCGCCCGCAGCCTCTGCGACGTAGCCATAGGTCTGGATCTGGTCGATCGTCCCCGCGGCACCGCGCGAGCGGCCCAGGTTGATGACCAGGATCGTGATTCCTGCTCCGAGGAGTAGGACACCGGCTACTGCCATTAGTCCGATACCCATGTCACACGTCCAGTTTCGCGAGTTGCTTGATCCAGAACGATCCGATCATCATCATGATGGCCGCAAAGACCAGGGCGACTCGCCCGACCATCGAGTTGATCATCGGGTCGAGGAAGTCGCCACCGGTGAAGATCAGCGACAGGAACACGAAAATCGGCAGGCCGGTCAGGATCCACCGCGAGATCCGGGCCTGGGCCGTGAGCACTTCGACGAGCCGTCGGAGCTCCATGCGGCCTCTAATCACCTCGGCGACACGATCGAGCACTTCGGCCGTGTTGCCGCCCGCCTCGCGCTGGAGGCGCATGACCAAGGCGATCTGCTCGGTGTCGTAACTCTCCATACGCCGCGCCGTCACCATGAGCGCATCGTCGAGCGGAACGCCGAGCTGCTCGTCCTGGAGGACGCGGCGAAACTCGGATTTGGACGGCTCATCGGCACTGTCGACCATGACGCTCAGCGCACCCATCATGGAGTGACCTGTTCGCATCGCGCCTGCGAGCACGTCGAGGTTGTCGGGTAGCTGCTCGGCGAAGTCCTTGCGTTTCTTGGAAACTCGGCGCGACACGACGAACCGCGTCACGAGCGGCGCCGCAAGACCGATCAGCAGACCCCAAAGCGCTTGAAGGAGGATGGCGGCGACGAGCGACGCCAGGATCCCGCCAACAATCGTCCAACCCGCGATCGCGAGCGCTGAAAGGCGCCACCCACCGAGCTCGACGTCCGCTTCGAACCGCTGCCACCAGCGCTGTCCGCCGACTGTCTTCTGCGCTGTGTCGGCGAGCATCGCTGCGACCTCGGCGCGACGGACGCGCGACTCTTCCTCCGTAGGCACCGTCACGTACTGCGCCATGCGGCGTCTGAGAGAGCGGTTGCGCCAGCACTGCGACCATGATGAATACCAGGAGCCACGGCGAGACGATCACGTCGTCGATCCAGCTCCGCTCGAAGGTGCCAGTTGGAGCGAGGTCGAGTGTTGGAGTCGTGTACGCGGCGGTTGCAGGAGGCAACCCTGCGACGACGACCTGCACATTCGCGGGCACGTTTGGCGGAAGCAGAGACCGGTAGGTCAGCTCGTACTCACTTGCGAGATCTGCGCCGATGTCGGAGAAGATCGCAGCAAGCTCGGCGGGCTTGACTGCCTCGGCGTAGCTCCCGCCGCTTCGCTGAGACACTGCCCTGAGCGTCTGCGGATCGTATTGCGGAGACTTGAGCCCGACGGAGATGACACGGACATTCGCCGCATCGAGCTCTGCGAGAGCCTCGGCGCGGGAGGCGTCGCTGCCGATATCGGTCCCGTCGGAAAGAAGCACGATCGTCGCGCGCTCGAGTCCTTGAGCTTCAACGGCCTGCGATGCTTCGATGAGCGCGTCGTAGATGTGCGTTCCCTCTGCGGTCGGAGGCGTATCGGCGACCGCAGCAGCGAGCGTCGCCTTGTCGGTAGTGAAGTTGGCGAGCACCGCGTCGTCGGGACCGAACACGATTACGGACACCGGCATATCTGGTTTCCGCTCGGTGAGGAACGCACGGGCGGCAGCCATGGCGCCCTGAAGCGGCGCACCCTTCATGCTGTTCGAGGCGTCGATGAGGAGCACGGCGCCCGTTGCCTTGCCCCCAGGAGGAACGATTGCGAGGCCTGCAACGGACCCGCCGTTCTCCGTGACGACGACGCCCGACGTGGTCAGCGCCTTGCGTGAGGGGAGCTGAAGCAGGTAGGAGCGATCGGGGAATCCCGAGCTCGGGGCCTCCGAAAGCGTCGGAGCCTCACCCTGCCCGAGCGCGAGGGTTGGCGCAACGAGCGCGGCGAGAGCCGCGCTCGTGACTGCGATACGGGTGACGAGCTTCACGCGGTGGCGCCTCGTCGCT
>JAERMP010000103.1 GCA_016844515.1 Thermoleophilia bacterium
GTTGCCTCCACCGTCGAAGACGAACGACCAGCTCGCCCACGCGATGAAGCCGAAGCAGACGGGCGCAGCGCTGGTCACAATCCAGCCGAGGAGTCGAGCTCGTCCGCGGTCGACGAGTGCGAGGCCGCAGATCGCCGCTCCCCCTGTGTATAGGAGTGCGGTGAGAGTGACGAGGATCCGGCCGTCGGTGTCCGAGAAGTCGCCCTTGACGACGTCCGCGAGCGCGACGAGAGCAGCGGCGACGACGATCGCCGCCGCTCCCATCCAGAAGATCCGCCTCAGGCGGAGCCTCGTCACGCCTTCGCGGTCGCCTTCTTCGTCGGCGTTGGCACGGCGTTCGTCTTGATGAAGCGCTCGATCTGCTCGTGCGCCTCGTCGTCGCGGATCTGCTTCGGCGGCGACTTCATGAGGTACGCGCTCGGTGCCTCGAGCGCACCCGAGATGCCGTTGTTCAGCGCGAGCTTCGCCAGACGGACAGCGTCGATGACGATGCCGGCCGAGTTCGGGGAGTCCCAGACCTCGAGCTTGAGCTCGACGTTCAAGGGTACGTCGCCGAAGGAGGAGCCCTCCATGCGGATGTACGCCCACTTGCGATCGGTGAGCCACGGCACGTAGTCCGACGGGCCGACGTGGATGTTCTTGTCGCCGATGTCGTAGTCGAGCATCGACGTGACGGCGTTGGTCTTCGAGATCTTCTTCGACTCGAGGCGCTCGCGCTCGAGCTCGTCGCCAATCACCGGCACGCCGGCATCTTCGAAGCGCTTCTGCCAGTACGGCTCGCGCGCGATGAAGACGGGCATGCAGTTCACCATCGCGACGCCGGCCTCGAGGATCTGCTCCGTGTACCACTTCGTCGCGGCTTCGGAACCGACGGGGAGGTAGTTGACGACGACGTCCGTACCGGTCTCCTTGAGGATGCCCACCACGTCGTCGGTCTGACCCGGAGCCTTCTCGACCACCTGTGAGAGGTACTTGCCGATGCCGTCGTGCGTCATCCCGCGCGAGACCTTGACGCCGGTCTTCGGGACGTCCGCGAACTTGATCGTGTCGTTCGGATGCGCCCACATCGCATCGGCGAGGTCGACGCCGACCTTGCCCTTGACGACATCGAACGCCGCCGTGAACTCGATGTCCGAGATGTGGTAGCCGCCGAGGTCGACGTGCATGAGGCCCGGGACCGGGTCCTCGGGAGAGGCGTTCTTGTAGTACTCGACTCCCTGGAGGAGCGAGTTGGCGCAGTTCCCTACGCCGATGATCGCGACGCGCACCTTGTCCTTCGAGCGCGCGCCGCTCTTCGGGCCGTTCTGAGTGGCCATGTGTTCCTTTCTCTTTGTGCCGTTGGGGATGCCGAGCCCGTCGGCGAGCGCGGCGAGGATGACCTCGTTGGCACTCGTCCCACGGCGTTCGGCGTCGCTTTCGATCTCATCCTTCAGCTCCTGCGGTACGCGGAGCAGGATGACGGGACTTCCACCTGCTAGCACTTTGCGGCTGCGACCGCTTGGCGTGTAGGGAACGCGGAACTCGTCAGCGAGGAATCCGGCGGCCACGTCGTTGACGTTGGAGCCTCGTCGAGCAGTCTCGCGGACAAGCGCCGCCTTCAGCGAGGCGGGCATTCTGACGAGAATGCCCGCGCGTTTCCCCGAAGTGCTAGCAGCCAAAGTGCTAGCACACTACCAGCTGCGATCTCTTGACGCTACGACGGTTGCTCGGCGAGCTCGCGAAGCTGCTTGCGAACGAAGAGCATCCGCTGGACGACCGTGACCCAGGCCATCGCGGCCAAGACGTAGATGGGCCACTGGAGCAAGCCCCACGGCGCGAGGCCGAGCCCGACCGAGATGAGCACGACTCGCTCGACACGCGAGCCGAATCCGATGTCTGCCCGGAGGCCGAGCGCCTCGGCTTTCGCTCGAGTGTAGGAGACGAGGAACGAGCCGATGACTGCCGCGAAGGTCGCGACGAGAGCGATCTCGTTGCCATCACGCATGAAGACGAGCCCGATGGCTGCCAGCATCGCCGCCTCGCCGAGGCGGTCGAACGTCGAGTCGAGGAAAGCGCCGAAGACGGTGCCCTTGCTCGCTGCGCGCGCCAGTGCGCCGTCGAGGATGTCCGCTACCGACCCGACTACGAACAGCAAGCCGCCGAGCCAGAAGAAGAGCTTTTCGTTGCGATCCTCGAATCCGACGAGAACCGCACCAGCGAGACAGAGGGACACACCGGCCAGCGTCAACATGTCCGGCGTCAGCTTCGTCTTCGCGACGCCCCGCATCGACCGCGCGAGAATCTGCCGCGCCGCGTCCGTGTACTCCTGCTTGACGCGGTCGAGCTGACTGACGCTCACCTCGTCTGTCGACGAGGGCCGCTCTTCGTCGCTCATGCGCGCTGCAGGCGCAGCATCCGGACTCGACGGAGCGCGAGTCCCGTCGCCACCGCGAGCACGAACCCGGCAACGACGTCGAGCCAGTAGTGGTTCCCTGTCGAGATGACGGAGAAAGCGACCCATGCCGGCCACGCGAGCCACAGAGTCTTCGCGACTCGCGAACGGACGAGCCCGAACATTACGATGCCGACTATCAGGGCGTCCATCGCGTGCAGGCTCGGCATCGCCGCATATGGATTCGAGGCGAACGAGATGAGGCCGCTGTCGTGGTTGATCGACGAGAACTGCGCGAGTGTGTCGACGAAGCCCCATTCGGGGAACATCCGCGGCGGCGCTGTCGGCATGAAGATGTAGCCGACAAGCCCGACGAGGTTCGCCGCGATGAGCCAGTTCCGGAAGCCCGCGAACTTCTCGTGGTGGCGGAAGTAGACCCACAGGAGTGTCACGCCTACGACAGCGAACTGTGAGAGCCAGTACGTGTACGACGTGAGCGTCACCATGATCGACGACGTGTCGACGACCCGCTGTACTGCAGGCTCGAACAACGCTCCGAGCTCTTGCTCCTTCCGGAGCACCCACTCGCCGTTGTGGAATGCGCTCGCGACGCTTCGGTCAGCCGCGCCGCGCGCCACCTGATAGACGACGTAGAAGCCCATCCAGATGACGAACTGGAAGCCCAGGTGCGCCCAGCCGCGGGGCAGGCGCCGGGATGTATCGGCGACGAAGCTCGACACGACCGGCCGATTCTAGATGCTTGACCGGAAATTGGCGCGCGGTCCGGGGGCGGTCACGACCAAGCCGGGCGACGCGCTCACGCCTCGTGCAGGCTTGAAGCCTGTGCGAGGCGCGAGAGTGGCGATTCGGCGCCGTGTCGTGGCCGTCATCCGACCCGCGTGAGTTTCCGGTCAAGCATCTACCGTTCGATCCCGCGGTTGGAACCGAAGGTCGGTATAGATGATTGATTCCTAATCCGCGCACACGCGGATGGGGGCCTGCACTCGGCGCATCGCGGCCGCCCCGATCGGCATCAAGGCCTCCAGCCTTGCCACCGATCGCGTCGACCGCGCTGCTTGGTGCAGACCCTCCCCACGCACACGCGGATCAGGAATCAATCATCTAGCCTCGGGACTCGGCGCGTAGGAGACGAGCGCTCGCATGTAGTTCCCGCGCTCGAACGCTGCAGGATCGGGGCATGAGGCCTGGCTCAAGCTCCCCTTCAGCTGCTCGACGGAGGTGTACTCCCTGTCCACCATCCATGCGCGGAGCCCAGCGCCCAGATCTGCCATCACACTTGGGCCTCGTGCTAGCGCCGCCGACGCGACCATGACCACGTCTGCTCCTGCGAGCAGGAGCTTGAGGGCGCTCTGCCAGTCGTGCACTCCGGTCGTGGCGGCCAGGCTCACGGGAACGCGGCCGCGGAGGATCGCGATCCAGCGGAGGGGAAGTCGGAGCTCGGCCGGGGTCGAGAGCGCCAGCCACGGCGAGATCTCGAGGGTCTCGAGGTCGATGTCCGGCTGCAGGAAGCGGTTGAAGAGGACGAGCCCGTCGGCGCCCGCGTCGGAAAGCTGGGCGGCCATGTGCGCGAAAGCCGAGTAGAACGGCCCGACCTTGACGGCGAGCGGGATCGACACAGCCTGGCGAACCTCCTGCACGAGTCGGATCGTCCGCGCCTCGACGTCTGTTGCGGAGAGCTCGACGTCTGTCTCCACGGCGTAGACGTTCAGCTCCAGTGCGTCCGCTCCCGCGTCCTCGCACAATCGGGCGTACCGCAGCCAGCCCCCCGGAGAGACGCCGTTCAAGCTCGCGATGACAGGTATCTCGAGCGCCGCCTTGGCCTGTCGTAGATGTTCGAGGTAGGCCTCGGGACCCGTCGAGTAGTCCTCGAGCTCCGGGAACCACGTGAGCGCCTCGCCGAAGCTGTGCGTCTGATGCTCGAGAAGCTCGTGGACGTCGATCTGCTCGTGCTCGATCTGCTCTTCGAAGAGAGAGGGGAGGACTGCGGCTCCGATTCCGTGGCGCTCGAGCTCCTGTAGCGACTCGAGATTGCTCGTGAGCGGCGATGCCGAAGCCACGATGGGGCTCCGGAGGCGGAGTCCGAGGTAGGTCGTCGAGAGGTCGGGCGTCATGACTCCTCCTCGCCGGCCGTCTCCGCCTCGTGCTCGATCTCGGCCATCTGCTCGTAAACGTGCCAGCGCTCGTCGACGTCGCTCTGCGCTAGCTTCGCCAGCTCCGCTGCATCGGCCGGGCGCGCCCGCGCCAGCATCGCGAAGCGTGCCTCGCGGGACATGAACTCGGAGACGGGCAGCTTGGGCGCGCGCGAGTCGAGTCGGAAGGGATGCTCACCCGCGTGGGAGTGGCGCGGGTCGTAGCGGTACAGCGGCCAGTAGCCGGTGTCGACGGCGAGCTTCTGTTGCTCCATTCCGTACTTCATCTCGATCCCGTGCGCGATGCAGTGGCTGTACGCGATGACGAGCGATGGCCCGGAGTAGGCGTCGGCCTCGGCGAGCGCCTTCACGGTCTGCGGGTTGTCCGCGCCCATCGCGATCTGCGCGACGTAGACGTCCCCGTACGCGGACGCGATCATCCCGAGGTCCTTCTTGCGCGTCCGCTTGCCTCCCGCCGCGAACTTCGCCACCGCCGCGCGCGGGGTTGCCTTCGAGGCCTGGCCACCGGTGTTCGAGTAGACCTCGGTGTCGAGGACGAGAAGGTTGACGTCGCGGCCCGAGGCGAGGACGTGGTCGAGGCCGCCGAAGCCGATGTCGTAGGCCCAGCCGTCGCCGCCGACGATCCAGACGGTTTTGCGGACCAGCGCGCCTGCCAAGGAGAGAAGCCGTCGCGCGTCGGGCGTGTCGAGCTCGCGGCAACGACTCTCGAGCTCGGCGACGCGGGCGCGCTGGGCGGCGATGCCCGACTCCGTCGTCTGGTCGCCCTCGAGGATCTCGCAGGCGAGGTCGGGTGCGATCTCGCTGACGAGGACGCGGGCTGCGGCTGTCTGCTGGTCGTTGGCGAGACGCATGCCAAGCCCGAACTCGGCGTTGTCCTCGAAGAGCGAGTTCGACCACGCGGGGCCACGGCCGTCCGGGTTCTGCGACCACGGTGTCGTCGGCAGGTTGCCGCCGTAGATCGACGAGCAGCCTGTCGCGTTGGCGACGAGCAGCCGGTCGCCGAAGAGCTGTGTCAAGAGCTTGAGGTAGGGCGTCTCCCCGCAGCCCTCGCAGGCCCCGGAGTATTCGAAGAGCGGCTGGAGCATCTGAGAGCCCTTCACCGTCCCGGGCGCCACGAGTTCGCGGTCGATCTCAGGGATCTCCAGGAAGAACTCGTATCGCTCGCGCTCGACCTCGAGATGGTCGGCCTGCGGCTCCAGGTTGATCGACTTGTGCCGGACCTCTTCCTTCGAATGGGCGGGGCAGATCTCCACGCAGATCCCGCAACCGGTGCAGTCTTCTGGAGCGACCTGGATGGTCATCAGCATTCCCGGTAGATCGCGTGCCTTCCACTCCTTCGAGAGGAAGTCTTCCGGCGCGCCTTCGAGCGCCTCGGGCGGGAAGACCTTCATCCGGATCGCCGCGTGCGGGCAGACGAGCGCGCACTTCGCGCAGTCGATGCAGATCGACGGATCCCAGATGGGGATCTCGAGGCCGATCGAGCGTTTCTCGTACTGGGCCGTATCGGTCGGGAACGTTCCGTCGGTCGGAAGGGCGCTGACCGGGAGGGTGTCACCCGCGCCCGCGATCAACGGCGCCGTGACGTCGCGCACGAACGCCGGGGCGTTGGCCGGCACGAGTGCTCGACGTTCTCTCACGGAGCTGATCCTCGCGGGCACGGTCACCTCGGCGAGTCCCTCGAGTGCTCGGTCGACCGCGGCGAAGTTCCGCTCGAGCACGGCTTCGCCTCGCTTGGAATACGTCGAGCGAATGGCACCCTTGATGGCGTCGATTGCGCGTTCAAGGGGCACGACGTCGGCGAGCGCGAAGAAGCAGGTCTGCAAGACGGTGTTCACGCGCTTTCCGAGCCCGGCCTCCCGCGCGACGTGCGTTGCGTCGACGACCCAGAAGCGGAGACGCTTGGCGATGATCGCCTCCTGCACCTCGGCAGGCAGGTGCTGCCACACCTCGTCCGCTCCGAAGGGTGAGTTCAGCAGGAACGTCGCGCCCTCCGCGGCTCGGTCGAGCACGTCGATCCGGTCGAGGAATCCGAACTGGTGGCAGGCGACGAAGTCGGCCTCCTGCACGAGATACGTCGAGTTGATCGGACGCGGACCGAACCGGAGGTGGGAAACCGTCATCGAGCCGGCCTTCTTGGAGTCGAGCACGAAGTAGCCCTGACCGAAGAGTCCCGCCGTGTCCGCCAGGATCTTGATCGAGTTTCGGTTCGCGCCCACCGTACCGTCGGCGCCGAGCCCGTAGAAGACGGCCCTCACGACGTCCTCCGGCTCGGTCGTGAACGAGGGGTCGACCTCCAGCGAGAGATGGGTGACGTCGTCCGTGATGCCGACGGTGAAGCGCCGCTTCGGATCGGGGCGCTCGAGCTCGGCAAGAGCAGCCGCCGCCATAGCCGGGGTGAACTCCTTGGACGCAAGCCCGTAGCGCCCACCGATCACGCGCGGCATCTCGCTCGAGCGCTCAGCGAGCGCGGTGACGACGTCCTGGAAGAGAGGCTCGCTCTGCGCTGCCGGATCCTTGGTGCGATCGAGGACGGCGATGTGCGAGACGGCGGCCGGAAGCGTGGCCGTGAACGCGTCGGCGTCGAACGGCCGGAAGAGCCTCACCTTGACGAGACCGACCCGCTCGCCGTTTGCGCAGAGGCGTTCGACGGCCTCCTCGGCGGCGCCTGCGCCCGAGCCCATGAGAACGAGCACGCGCTCGGCGTCGGGGTGCCCGACGTAGTCGAAGAGGCGATACGGACGCCCGGTTCTCTCGGCGAGTCGGGTCATCTCCTCCTGCACGACGGCGGGAACGACTGCGTAGAACGGGTTCGCCGCCTCGCGCGATTGGAAGAAGACGTCGGGGTTCTGCGCGCTCCCGCGCAGGACCGGGCGGTCGGGAGTGAGCGCACGAGCTCGGTGGGCGGCGACGAGGTCGTCGTCGAGCAGCGCGCGCACGTCGTCCTCGTCGAGGCGCTCGATCGTGTTCAGCTCGTGCGAGGTGCGAAACCCGTCGAAGAAGTGGAGGAAGGGGACGCGCGTTCGAAGCGTTGCAGCATGGGCCACGAGCGCCAGGTCCTGCGCCTCCTGTACGGACGACGAGCAGAGAAGTGCGAACCCGGTCGAGCGCGCGGCCATCACGTCGGAGTGGTCGCCGAAGATCGAGAGCGCGTGGGTGGCGAGGGAGCGCGCGGCGACGTGGATGACGGCGGGCGTGAGCTCGCCGGCGATCTTGAACATGTTCGGGAGCATCAAGAGCAGCCCTTGGGACGATGTGAACGTCGTGGCCAGGGCGCCGGCCTGGAGCGCGCCGTGCACGGCTCCGGCGGCGCCGCCCTCGCTCTGCATCTCGATCACCTGTGGCACGGCGCCCCAGTTGTTCGGCACCTCTTGCGACGACCATGTGTCCGCAAGCTCGCCCATCCCAGTCGCCGGCGTGATCGGGTAAATCGCGATCACCTCGCTCGCGCGGTACGCGACCCAGGCGACCGCCTCGTTTCCGTCAATCGTCGCTCGACCTCCCACAAGCCAAGGGTGTCGGCACGGCCCACAGCCGGTATCGGGGCGAACGCTGAACCCGGTTCGGAGTTCCCGCAACGCCGAATCAGCTCGGCTGATCGAAACGGGCGGTAAATTCGACTTGAGCTGATCATCGCGCGCACGGCATGCTCCCGTCCATGGCTGCGCGACACGGCGTGCGGGTTTGGCTTGCCCTGGGGACGGTCTACCTCGTCTGGGGCGGCATCTCATCGCGGGCGGGATCCTGCTCGCGATTGCGCTTCCCCGAGGCAATCGTGCCGGCGATCGCATAGGGCGTCCGCAGATCGTCGCCGGTTTCATCTTCGGAGGACTCCTCTTCGTCACGGGCCACGGGGCCCTCGCCTGGGCGCAGCAGACCGTCCCCGCCGGGGTCGCAGCCCTCCTCGTCGGGACGATCCCGATCTGGATGGCCCTCCTCGACCGTGTCGCGTTCGGGCGCCGGCTTCAGCTCTCGACCTATGCGGGGATCACCCTCGGATTCGCGGGCCTTGCGTTCCTCTTCGACCCGTTCGGCGACGGCTCCGTCGACCGGTTGGCAGCCCTCGTGATCGTGCTGAGCGCGATGTGCTGGGCGGCCGGATCGCTGTACTCCCGCGGCGCCCCGCTCCCCAAGCATCCGCTGGTCTCGGCCGGCCTGGCGTCCATCTGTGGCGGCGTCCTGCTCACCGGGTACTCGGTCGTTTCCGGCGAGGTCGGGGAGGCAGACTGGACGCGCGATGCGGTTCTCGCCCTCGGCTACCTGATCGTGGCGGGCAGCCTCGTCGGCTTCACGGCCTACGTCTGGCTCCTCCGGTCCGCACCCACCTCACTCGTCTCGACGTACGCATATGTGAACCCGGTCGTCGCGGTCCTCCTCGCCTGGGCCCTTCTTGGCGAGGAGATCACGCTGCAGATGGTCATCGCGGGCGGTGCGGTGCTCGTCTCCGTCGCCACGATCCTGCGCTCGAGTAGGACGACCGTTGAGCCCGGGAGAGGTCTGTTCACCCGGCGGCCGGTCGCCGCGGTGGCGGCTTCGGAGCCGACGGCCTGACCGCGCTCGACGACGTCAGACTCTGAAGTCGCGCAGCGCGACCCGCTCGCCCCGGCGCCACGGCCTCGAATCCGTGAGATCGAGCATCACCTCGATCTGCCCGAGCACGTCGAAACCATTGGTGTGGAAGAACTGCACAGCCTCGGCATTGCGCGCTACTGGACGTGCGTAGACCGTCCGCAGGCCGCGCGTCCTTGCGCTTTCGACGACCACGTTGATCAGGGCACGACCGACGCCGTACCCACGGTGCTTCGGGCTCACGACAATGGGCTCGAGCTCGGCTTCCGTCTCCGCCGGGATCATCCCCACGAGCCCGATGATCTCGCCTTCGTGCTCCGCGACCCAGATATTGGCCGCACCGACGGCCTCGAGATGCCGGTCGAAAGAGGCTCCCGGATCGTCGCCCCCGATCTCGGGCGCGGCGAACAGGTCACGGTGCCACTGCGTCAGCTCGACCCAGAGCGCACGACAGGATTCGAGGTCGGCGTCGCGGTATCCGCGTACGGTCATCCGCCGATGTAGGACATCTCGACCTTGCGCAGGCTCGAGGTCTCTTCGGTGCGGAGCTCGGAGTAGCGGTCCGTCCGTCGCTCCCACACCGCCTTGATCGCTGCGTCGAGCTCCTCGTCCGTCGCTCCGGAGCGGAGAATCGCTCGCAGGTCGTGGCCGCGCACCGCGAACAGGCAGGTGTAGAGCTTTCCGTCGGCCGAGAGCCGCGCGCGCGTACAGTCGCCGCAGAAGGGCTGGGTCACGGATGCGATCACGCCGATCTCTCCTGCCCCATCGCGGTAGCGGTAGCGCTGCGCGACTTCACCGCGATACGCGGCCTCGACCGGCTCGAGCGGGAACTCCGCCCCTA
>JAERMP010000104.1 GCA_016844515.1 Thermoleophilia bacterium
GTCGCAGTGGCAGGTGCTACGCCGGGGCAGTACGGCGCCATGTGGGCACAGCAGGATCTGCGGCGCGTGCTCGGCATCGCCGGCGCGCGCGTCATCGACGGCGAGCTCGCCGTGCCACGCGCGCATGAGGCCTTCGACTCCGAAGGACGGCTCACGAGCCCGGTTATCGCGGAGCGCTTGCGAAACCACCTCGCCGCTCTCGTCGACCAAGCAGCGCCTTCCGCGCTTGCAGCCTGAGACGAAACGCCGAGGGGCCGCACTAGGCGGCCCCTCGAGACGGATACCAGCGTTGGATTTGTAGAGGCGCTTCCGGCATTCCTCTCGCGAAGAGACGAGTGCGGCGCGAAACGCGAGCCCCCTAGAAACGCGAGCCCCCTACGCTGGCTAAGCGCTTCCCGGTGGTCCCGGGGGCACGCCTCTACCCGCTGGTACCTCCACTGCCCGTACTGTCATCACTCAAGCCGGACCACCTCCTTTCCGCGGTAGCGCCAGCATACGCACTTCGCGCGGATGGATGCAGCGAAATACGAGAGAAGATGACCTCGAAGCACGAACGAGCGCCGCGGGCGCGAACGCGGCGGCCTTTTAGGGACTTTCGCGCGACCGGCGTCCGCGCTAGCGGATTCCGGTCTAGCGCATGAGTTCGCCGAGCACGACGGAGACTTCGAGGCCGCGGTCGAGCGGCACGGTGACGCTCGAGAGCGTCGCGTCCGCCTGCCGTGCGGCCGAGTACGCGGCAAGCGTCTCCGCATGCGAGAGGACGTTGTCCGCAACAACCAGGCCGCCGGGCTCGAGGAGTGGCCGCGCAAGAGCGAAGAGTTTCTCGTAGTCGTCTTTCTCGGCGTCGAGGAAGACAAGGTCGAAGGTGTCCTGCGTTGCTCCGAGGGTCGCGAACGCGTCTCCCTCGATCAGCTCCGCCCACTCCTCGAGACCGGCCGCAGTGACATTCTCCCGCCAGCCCGCGCACTTCACCGGATCGTGCTCGAGAGACAAGAGCCGACCGCCGAGTAGCCGCGCCCCGGCTGCCAACCAGATCGACGAGTAACCACGAGACGCTCCGATCTCGAGCACCTCGATTCCAGCCTGCGAAGCAGCGAGAGCGAAGAGAAAACGGCCCGTCGTAGGCGCTACCTGACGCGAGCGCTTCGCGGCCGTTATCCCGGCGTCGCGCTCGGCCCGATCTTCCTCCTCCAAGCGTGCAAGCACGCTCAGCACACGCTCGTCGAGCATCAGTCCGGCACTTCGACGACGACGACGCCGTCCCCACGGACGGAAACCGGGTACGTGGGGACGGACTCGAACGCGGGAAGGGTCATCGGGATGCCCGTCTGCAGATCGAAACGCGCCCCGTGGCGCGGGCAGACGACGACGCACAGCTCGGGCTCCCAGTCTCCTTCGCAGAGTGGCCCGTCGTCGTGCGAGCAGCGATCCTCGATCGCGTAGAGGGCGCCGGCGCAGTTGAAGACGCCGATCGTGAGGGTGCCAGCCGGGACGAGCCGCATCGACCCGGGCGGAAATTCCTCGACCGGGGCAACCTCGATCCGGGCCACTACTCGTTCCCTGCGCCAGACCGGAATCCGCGAGCCGGGGGAACCTCCCGGTTCCCCCGGACCCCTTCCACTGGTCCGCGATCGCGGACAGGCGGCTTCGCCGCCTCCCTGAAGGCGTCCGCGCTGCGGCCGCGATGTTCGCGTCTCAACGGATTCACTGGCTTATTCGAGTACGAGATCGCGATTCGAGGTGCCCCACTCCTCGGGAAGCGGCGTTCCCCTCGCCTTGTGCAGCGCCAGCTTCAGGACACCCAGGCCGAGGATCGCGCACTTGAGCCGAACTGGCGTCAGGGGAATCCCGAGCTCGTCGAGCAGCTCCTGCGACGGCATCGCTGCAACTTGCTCCGCAGTTCGGCCCTTGACGAGGTCGCTGAGCATCGACGTCGCCGCCTGACTGATCGCGCAGCCGCGGCCGTCGAATCCGATTTCCTCGATCACGTCGCCGGCGCCGAAGCGCACCGACACCGCGAGCTCGTCTCCGCAAAGCGGGTTCTGGCCCTCGGCGTGCGCATCGGCGGGCTCGAGAAGCCCGTGGTTACGCGGGTTCTTGTAGTGGTCCAGAATGAGCTCTCTGTAGAGCTGGTCGAACTCCGACATGGCTATCCGAGGTTCTTCTTGACCTTGAGAAGGCCGTCGACGAGGCGGTCGACCTCCTCCGGGATCGTGTACAGATAGAAGCTCGCGCGGTTCGTGGCGGCGACGCCGAGCTTACGCATCAGCGGCTGGCAACAGTGATGACCGGCTCGAATCGCGACACCGTCGAAGTCGAGGATCTGAGCGACGTCATGAGGGTGCACCCCCACGACGTTGAAGGAGACGATGCCTGCGCGCCGGTCAGCTGGCGGGCCGTAGAGCTCGACCCACGGGAGCTCGCCGAGGCGCCCGAGCGCGTATGCGGTGAGCTCGTGCTCGTGGCGCTCGATCGCATCGAACCCGATGTTGCTCAGGTAGTCGATGGCAGCGCCGAAGCCCACAGCCTCGGCGATCGGCGACGTACCGGCCTCGAACTTGTGCGGCAGGTCGCCCCAGGTGGTCTCCTCGAACTCGACCTTCCTGATCATGTGCCCGCCGAGGTTGAACGGCTCCATCGCCTCGAGCAGCTCTGTTCGCCCCCAAAGCGCTCCGACACCGCTCGGCCCGCACATCTTGTGCGCTGAAAAGGCCAGGAAGTCGCAGCCGAGAGCCTGAACGTCTATCTGGCGGTGCGGCGCTGCCTGAGCAGCGTCGACAACCATGATCGCACCCTGTTCGTGCGACCAGGCAGCGAGCTCCTCGACCGGGTTGACGGTGCCGAGCGCGTTCGAGACGAGATTGGTCGCGACGACCCGGATTCGACCCTCACGCGCGATCTGCTCGAGCGCTCCCAATTCGAGCTCCCCGTGGTCGCCCAACGGGATCATCTGGAACGTCGCGCCCGTGCGCTTCGCAACGTACTGCCAGGGGACGAAGTTCGAATGGTGCTCAAGCTCGGTAACGAGCACGAGATCGCCGGGGCCGAGGTTGGTCAGGCCCCAGGCGTAGGCCACGAGGTTGAGTCCCTCTGTCGCATTGCGCGTGAAGATCACCTCGCGCGCGTCGGGTGCGTTGATCAGAGCACGAATCCTTTGGCGTGCGCCTTCGAACGCGGCGGTTGCTCGCTCCGAGAGCGCGTAGACGCCTCGGTGGACGTTTGCGTACGAGGTCTCGTAGAACTCGCTCATCGCTTCGATCATCTGGCGAGGCTTCTGTGCAGTTACCGCCGAGTCGAGGTACGCAAGCGGCTTCCCGTTGATGCTCTGCTCGAAAATCGGGAAGTCCGCCCGCAGGCGGTTCGCGTCGAGCTTCGGATATGTCGTTACGGCCACGAGCGCATGGTACCCCTGGCTAGGTGGCTCACCCCGTATGGACTCGGCCGTTCGTCGCCGCCCGCTCTGCGGCCACCCGAACGCGTCGAGCCGTAGCGATCGCGTGCTCGAGCAGATCGCACACACGATCCATCCGGCTACGCTCGGACACGTCCCTCAGGAGCTGGAGCCTGTCGTTGGGCGGGAGCTCGACTCGGCCGGCGAGGACGAAGGACAGCTGCGCGGCATCCACCTCGGGCACGTCGACATCGCTTCCCGTGAGCTCTCGTAGACGATCGAAGAGGCCCAGCGCCCGTTTGATCGATTCCGGCCCGGCGGGGTCCTTCTCGTCATCGACGGGGGACACTTCGCCAGTGTGGAAGCTTCGGCCGGTGGTGATCTCGAGAAGCCTGAACCGATCACCACCTTCGACCAGGATGTCCATGCGTCCGTCTGCCATACGAGCGAGCACCTCGGTGACCCGTGCGCGCGTGCCGACGTCGCGGACTCCGTCGTCGTCGGCGAAGACGAGCCCGAACTCGCCGGCGGAGTCGAGGCACTCACCGATGAGCTCCCGATACCGCTCCTCGAAGATGTGCAGCGGAACCCGCTCGGTCGGGAGCAGCACCAGCGGCAGCGGGAAGAGGCCGAGCTCGGTCATGCCGTGCGCCGCAATGTCGCCCACTGCCAGAACGCACTCCGATCGCCCTCCCGAACGTGCAACCCCTCGGCCTCAGCCGCGGCGAACAACTCTGCCGGGCGATGAACGTAGACCCTGAACGGGTGGCGCATAAGCCAGAGGCTCGCGTTCAGCATGCGTACCCCGGCTCTGATCCAGAAGACATCGCGCGGAAAGCTGAGCACGAGCACCTGTCGAGCAAGCCTCCCAGCCGCAGCGGCGAGAGCGACCCCGTCGGGCGAGCAGCACACGACGCGGTTGAGGACGACGACATCGGCCTGCTCGACGGCGTCCGGCTCCTCGAGGATGTCGACGACGTGGAACGACGTCCGCCCTTCGAAACCCTTGTCCCGGGCGAGCTCGCGCGCATAGGGCTCGTACGCAGAAACGAGCTCGATGATCTCGCCCTGATCGGCACCCGCGTCGAGCAGCTCGGCCTGAATACGACCGATCCCGCCGCCGATCTCCAGCACCCGCGTACCGGCCAGCATGCCGGTCGAGACGCTCGCCACCATCCGTCGCTCCAGAGCGTCGAGCCCGTTCCTCCGGTACGCCTCGAGATTGCGACGTGCGACGCGCGGCTTGAAGAACTGCTCACAGGATCTCCCGCGGCAGCAGCTCGGCACGCGGCCACGATACAGGGCTGCCCCCGTTCGGGGGCAGCCTCGGTGCGCATATGCGGCAGATCAGCTCAGACGAGAGCCTTGAAGAAGACGTCGACCTTCTCGGCCGGGAACGTCTCCGTCTTCACGACCTCCAGCATCCCGATCTTGGCGAGCACGCGGAACGCGGTCTCGTTGTCCGGATACTTCACGATCGCGAGGAAGTTCCACGGCCCCATGACCGCGTAGACGTCCTCCAGCAGACCGCCCTCTTCCTCGATGATCGTCTTGATCTTCTCGAGGTACACGGGGGCCTCGTGGAGCTTCTCCTGGCCCGCGTCGGTGAGCTGAATCAGCCCGATGTACGTGAACACGACACACCTCCTTGGATGGGTGGTCTGATTCACTGGCCAACATTTCGAGCTCCGGACCTGTGGGCATCAGGGAACTCCCTGATGGGCATCCGCCGGAAGTACCGATTCAGTGGCTCAGGGGGCTCGTTCGAGATCGAGCGCGCACGAGTTGATGCAGTAGCGCTTTCCCGTCGGCGCAGGCCCGTCGTCGAAGATATGGCCGAGATGGCCACCGCAGGATGCACACGCCACCTCGGTGCGGATCATCCCGTAGCTGGCGTCGGTCTCCGTGATGACACTGTCGAGCGCAGACGGCTCGAAGAAGCTCGGCCAGCCGCTGCCCGACTCGAACTTCGTCTCCGAGCGGAAGAGCTCCGCGCCGCACCCGGCGCAGCGGTAGATACCGGGCGCGTGCTCGTCCCAATACGCGCCGGTGAAGGCGCGTTCGGTTCCCTTCTGGCGCAGGATCGCGTACTTCTCAGCAGAGAGGCGCGCACGCCACTCCTCATCGGTGAGTTGCACCTTGGTTTCCATGACCCGAGGGTACCGCCCCGAGGTCAGAGCACTACGAGCGAGAGAGCGACGAATTGGACGGCAGCAGCTGCGACGACAAGCAGGTGGAAGATCTCGTGGAAGCCGAGCGTGGCCGGAAACGGGTTGGGCCAGGTGGTCGCATACGCCATCGCCCCCACGCTGTAGAGCGCCCCACCCACGATCACGAGCACGGCTGCAGCGACACCGAGTGCCGGGAAGAGCTGAGGGATCAAGATGAGCCCGACCCATCCGACCCCGAGGTAGGCGACCGCCGAGAGCCATCGCGGCGCGTCGATCCAGACCAGATTCAAGACGATGCCGAGAATCGCCCCGGCCCAGACTGTGACGAGACCGACAACTCTGGCCGTTCCACTGAATGCGACGAGCGCAAACGCCGTGTACGTGCCGGCGATGAAGACGAAGATCATCGCGTGGTCGAGACGGCGGGCGCGCAGCCGCGCCGTTGAGCTGCGCCACGGGAAGCGGTGGTACAGCGCGCTCGCTCCGAACATCGCGGCGAGCGCAACAGCGTAGACCCACACGGCGAACCGTTCGAGATAGCCGTCGGCGAGAACGACGAGCGCCGTGCCGGCCACGACCGCTGCGATGAACGCGTACAAATGGAAGACACCACGCAACCGAGGCACGAGCACCTTCTCCATCGGCCGATACTGCCCGATCCAGGCTACGCCTGCGGGATGCGGGCTTCCAAGGCGGCCGCAAGCGCATCACGCACTGGCTCGAGCTCGACGCGGTCGAGGACGTCCTGGAAGAAGCCGCGCACGATCAACCGCTCCGCCTCGGCGCGCGAGAGCCCACGTGTCATCAGGTAGAAGAGCTGCTCTCGGTCGACCTGGCCGAGCGTCGCCCCATGGGTGCAGCGAACGTCGTTCGCCATGATCTCGAGCCCGGGGATGGAATCCGCGTGCGCCGTCTTCGAGAGCAGGAGGTTGCGGTTCTCCTGGTACGCGTTGGTCTTCTGCGCGCCTTCCTCGACGCGGATCATGCCGCGCCACACCGCCCGAGCAGTGTCGCGGAGCGCGCCCTTGAAGGCGAAGTCCGAGGTGGTGTTCGGCGCGATGTGCTCCTGGAAGGTGTCGTAGTCGAGGTGCTGTGTCCCATCGGCGAAGTACGCGCCCGTGACCCGTGACGTGGCACCAGGTCCCGCTAGGTCGTTCTGGATGCGCACCTTGCCCTTCGCGGAGCCGAAGCCACCCGCCACCCAGTCGAGCTCGGCATCGCGGCCGACGCGCGCGTGATGAGACGCGAAGTGCCACGTGCGGCGCGACAGGTTCTGCACGGACACGTACTCGACCTTCGCACCTTGCTCGACGATGATCTCGACCGCGGCGTTCGAGTACGCCGAGAGCTCCTGCGTCGCCGACGTGTACTCCTCGACCAGCGTGAAGCGGCTCTCCGGCTCGGCGACGATCAGCAAGCGCCAGAAGAGCGACCCGCCCTCGACGGAATTCGCGATGCGCACGTAGAGCGGCTTGTCGAGCACGACTCCGCGCGGTACTCGCACGAGCAGGCCGTGCTGCCACATCGCCGCGTTGTGCGCGGCGAACTTCTCGTCCGAGCCGACGAGC
Source organism: Thermoleophilia bacterium (assembly GCA_016844515.1). Next base: position 7,131 of record JAERMP010000104.1, read on the forward strand.
GAATACAGAAGCTCGTCGTCAGACGAGAGCAGCTCGAAGCGAATTCCCTCCGGAGCCCGATCGATCTCTATCCCGGCTTCCCCGACGCGGGCGATACCCGCGACGTCGAGCTCGAGCATCGACGGTGCAGATGAGATCTCCGTCGCTCCGTTCGCGCTCCACGAGTCCGGGTCGAACCCTTTTAGGTCCGTGAACCGCCAGTGCTCGTCCTTCGTCGTCGGAAGGGGGAGCGCCGTGTAGCGCTCGAGGAGCTCAGCTCTCATGCGGGGCATAGCGGCGATGCAGCATGAAGACGTTGCCGTCGGGATCGCTGAAGTGCGCCATGTGGCAGACGCTTGTGTCGAAGGTGTCGCCGGCAAAGACAATCCCTTTCGTCTCTAACTCACGGCGCGCTTCCTCGACGTCGGCGACGCGCAACGCAATCGGGGACGGGTGCGGGCCGGTGAACGACTGCCCCACATTAGTCGGGTCGAGCAGGTAGAGGCTCACGTTCTCGCCTAGTTGGAACTCCGGCCATGTACCTTCACCGATCTGCTCGAGCCCGAGCGTGTCGCGGTAGAACGCCGTGGAGCGTTCGAGATCCGTTACAGGCACCGAGACGAAGTCAACCCGCTCGACGATCAACCGACAGAGCCCTCCATCTGGAGCTGGATCAGCCGGTTCATCTCGACCGCGTATTCGAGCGGAAGCTCCTTCGTGATCGGCTCGACGAAGCCCGAAACAATCATGGCGCTGGCCTCACCTTCCGACAGGCCG
>JAERMP010000279.1 GCA_016844515.1 Thermoleophilia bacterium
ACGAGGGACGAGCTGGAGAACCTCCGCGAGTTCCGAGGCCGGGCGAGCCACGCCGAGTCGCGTGACGGCACCGACGAGCTTCGCCGCGTGCGGACGACCGTCGCCGAGAGCGAGCATCGACTGAAGAGCCTCGTCGAGCGCGTCATCACCACCAAGAAGGACTGGGGTTCTCGCTCGGCCGCTGTCGAGGACATCGTGTCACTCAGGGCATTGGGTCGCACGAGGCGGAACTGATGAGCACGGGAACCCGCAGCCGCGAATCGTCATCTTGCAGCAACCTCGCGGAGACTCCCGATGACAGGGCAGGCCAAGGCTCTCGTCGCCGGCGGAGTGATCGAGTTCGTCGGCCTCGGGCTCGTCAGCCTCGACATATGGCTCGAGCCTGCGCGCGAGTCCTTCGCGCGGTCACGCCGGCGCACTCGCGACCTCGCTTGGCGCGCATGGCTCTGGTTCGAGCGCACGATCCTGCGTCGACCGCGGCTTCACACGGTGACGGCGAGCGCGACGATGCCGTATGAAACCGTCGGCGCGATCAGCCCGGTGAAGTCGATACCGAAGGACGCGCCGCCCGAGGAGCAGCTGCGGCTGCTAGCCGGCCTTGCGGTGGAAGCCCAAGAACGGCTCAACAGGCTCGACCAGCAGATTGTGAGTCTCACCGCGAGTCTTGCTCAGAACGTTGAGGGCCTCCGCGACGAGGCCCGAGAGATGATCGACAAGGCGATCAGAGAAAGTGAGCGGGCCTACCGAGGGTGGCGCGTCGTGGGCTTCGCGCTCGTAGTCGTTGGCTCGACGATCGTGCTGGCGGCAAGTGCCTCGTGACCGCTTTCACTCCCGAAGCTGGCCGTCCTCTCCGAACTCGGGCACGCGGTGGTAGTTGTCGAGCGCGACTCGGAGCATGCCGGTGAAGTCGAAAGCCAGGGGTGTGCGCACGTGCAGCGGCTTGACGAGAAGCACATCGCCAGCCCTCGCCAGGTCGTCTCCGTCGTAGTGGGGGGCGAAGTTCGTCACGAACAGGGCGTTGAAAGCTTCCGGCGCCGCCGCGGTGCCCGTGGGTAGCCGCTCCATCCACCTTCGAATGTCCTGAATCCACTGCTTGTCGAGCCCCTCCGCCTCGGGCTCCAGGGGAGCGTTGATGTCGATGAAGATGAGCAACGGCACATCGTCGGGCGCCTGGGCCAGCGCCTCCAAGAAGCGACGACGAACGGCGCGCGGATCACCGCGGAGCAGGTTCTCGGGATCCGGCTCGCCCTCCTCGTTCAACACGCCCGGGCGCCGACGGCTCTTGGTCTCGACCGCCACCTCCTGCCCGCTCGCCCGGTGTGTCGCGATGAACTCGACGTGCCTTGCTCCCCGAAGCTCCTCGTCCTCATCCAAGAAGCGGATCTCGCAGTCGAGGCGCGCCAGGACCGCGGCGATTGCGATCTCGTACCGAGCCCCCTGGTACTCGACGGGATCTCGAAGGCGAGCGACGAGGGCGTCCGGCAAGTTGCTCGTGTGGACGAGGGAGGCGACGTCCCAGGCGAGGCTGAGGAGGTATTGCGACCAGCCGCTGGGGTCGGCAGCCCACTGTCCCTCGCCGACAACGTTCTCCGGCGTCATCATCACGCGCTTCCACTCCGCGTCCTTCTCGAAGGAGCGAAACACGAAATGCTGATCGTCCTCAGGCAGCGCGGCCTGGGCTGCTCGCCACTCCTCGCCGAGGGCACCTCGGAGAACATGGAGAAGGAACTCATGGAAGGTCTCGTTCGGTGGCCGATCGGGGTAGACCCGTGATCCGATCGCCCATGCCTTCCGCCCCTGCCACTGCACCGGGTGCACGTAGCTGATGTAGATGCCGTACTCGTCGCGGAGGCGCCGAGGGACGCTCTCGATCCGCGCCATCATCTCGCGCACCTCGGGCCCGATCTCCTGAAGTAGCAGCGCGGCGTCGCGATCGCTGTCGAGGTGGCAGTGCTTGTACTTCTTCCCGCTCCCGCAGTAGCAGGGATCATTCCGCCCAAGGTTCACCGGCTCATTCAAGCGGCGCGCCCGAGCAGGCGGGCGCATCAGCGCCGGGGAGCCAGGACGGGAGCGGTCACGCGCGATCGGGCAGTCCGCTGAACGTGAACCCACGAGCACTGAGCCCGCTGAGAATCAAATCGAGAGCGCCGATGTTCTCGATCTCGTCAGCGCAGTCGCCGTCGTGCATGAGCACGACCATGCCGGACTTGCCGGCGAGGACATCAGCTGCGTCGAGCACGCTCAGTGCGATCGCATCACGGCCGGGCTTCTGCCAATCGTTCGTCGTGATGTCCCAGATGATCGTTGCCATGCCGAGGGCGGCGGCCTGAACGCGGATCTTCTGACACCTCGGAGCGTCGGGCCTTTCCACGAACGGCGATCCGTAAGGCGGTCTGAAGTGCCGTGGTCGAGCGCCGGTCACACCCTGGATCCTGCTCGAGGTGGACGCGAGCTCCGCTTCGACGCGCTCCGAGCTGACCGTGGCCAGGTCGGCATGGCTCCAGGCGTGGTTGCCGACGACGTGCCCCTCGTCATTCACGCGTCGAGTCAGCTCGGGATGACGCTCGACGTGTCTCCCCTCCTGGAAGAACGTCGCCTGTGCTCCGTGACGCGCCAGCACGTCAAGCACTGCGGGAGTGAACGTCTCGTGCGGCCCATCGTCGAACGTGAGGTGCATCTCGGGTGTCACGCGTCCAGCGTACGCGCGTGAGTGGCCTTCGCGAGACGCTGGCAGAACCGCTGGCAATCTCTCCGCTCGTCGGCCTTCGAGCAACAGAAAGCCCCCCGTTTCCGGGGGCTTTGTGAAGCGGATGAAGGGGCTCGAACCCTCGACCTTCTGCATGGCAAGCGGGTCGTGGGACGGGCACGAGGGGGGCCCGAGATCGCGTTGCTGAGCGGAATCCGGCGCCCCTCCACCCCTCGTTGCGT
>JAERMP010000280.1 GCA_016844515.1 Thermoleophilia bacterium
CGATCTCACCGTGGAGTCGGAGGTCGATCGCCTCTTCGCCGAGGCGCGCGATGCGCTCGACCGCATCGACATCTGCGCCGCCGTCGCCGGAGTGTGGCCGAGCGAGGACGTGCCGGTCTGGGAGCTCCCGCTCGACCGCTGGGAGACCACGGTTCGCGAGAACCTGACCGCGACATTCCTCACTGCACGAGCCTTCCTCCGCGAGGTCGAGCGCAACGGGCACGGTTCTATTGTGCTTGTCGGGTCGACCGCTGGGATCTTCGGCGAGGCGGGCCACGCCGACTACGCGGCTGCCAAATCCGCGGTTCTGGGCGGTCTCTTGTTCTCGCTGAAGAACGAGATCGTGCGCATCGCGCCCTTGGGTCGAGTCAACGCCGTGGCTCCCGGATGGACGGAGTCGCCGATGACGCGCGGGCTCGTCGATCCGGATCGAGTCCACGCCCTCTCACGCACGATGGCCCTGCGCAAGGTCGCGCAGCCCGAAGACGTTGCCGCTCAGATCGTCGTGCTCGCCTCCGACACGCTGTCAGGCCACATATCTGGTCAGGTCGTCGTGGTTGCCGGTGGCATGGAAGGACGAACCGTTCACTCCGACTGAGGAGCACTCATGAGCGACCCGACCGAAGGCCGCATCGCCGTCAACGCACACACGACACCGTTCCTCCCCTACGACCTCGAAGGACCGGTTCAACCCGAGATGAGCTGGCTCCCGGTCAGCTTCGACCGGGAGACGCAGCAGGGCTCATACCTCATTCGCATGGAGGCGGGCGCCGTGACGATCGCGCACGACCACCCGGCCATGGAGGAGTTCCTGATCCTCGAGGGAGACCTCGTCGACTCGGACGGATCGGTGTTCGGCCCAGGTGACTTCGTGAGCTACGAAGCCGGGACGCACCACAACTCGTGGACGGAGACGGGTTGCTTGCTCGCCGTCTTCGAGTGGCAGCGTCCGTGACGATGCCTGGTGAAAGGTGTTACCTAATCAAGGTGCGGCCGTGTAGCAGATACGGCAGCCGCCGCGAAAGCGGCGGCCTTTAGGGATCTTCCGCGCGAGCGGAATCCGCTTCCGCGGATTCTGCTCTTGCGCATAGAGAAGGGCGGCGTCGTCCGCCGCCCCTTCTCGAAGCTCCAGGTCTGGCTGATTGCCGTCAGACCCAACCGGGAGTCGCTCTCGCTATCGGCACGCCGTCTTGGCGCCTTGAGCCTCAGCGAGGGAACGGAGCGGGGTGCCGCCAAGCCCCCGCTCTCCGCCCCGGCAGGCCCCTCCGCTGGAGGAACCGCTCTTCACCCCTCACTGACAGCTCACGTTGGGCGGCCGCCGCATCGTCGCCCGCCGTGAGTGATCCGCAGCCTCCTGGATTCCCTCACGCCGGGCGTCACCCCAACGGCGCTTGACCGATCCCTCGAACTGCGTTGACAAGCCTGCTTCACTGCCTCATGCGCAAGACCGGAATCTGCTTGCGCAGAGTCCGGTCTGCGAAGGGCCCTGAAGGCAGCCGCTTCGCGGCTGCGGCGTGAGCTTCCAGCCCATTTGCGCTGCCTCATTACACTGGCGCGGATGTCCGACCGGTTCCTCGAGCGTCTCTCTCAGGGGCCGCCGATCGTCGGCGACGGCGGCATGGGCACGCTCATCTCGAGCGCCGTCTCGCGGCTTCGCTGCCCTGAAGAGGCCAATCTGCGGGCGCCGGAGAGCGTCCTCTCGCTCCATCTCGGCTTCATTCGTGCCGGCGCCGACCTGATCGAGACGAACACCTTCGGAGCGAACCGGCGGAAGCTCGCCGAGCACTACCTCGAGGACGACGTCGTCGCGATCAACGAATCCGCGGTGAAGATCGCCCGCGATGCCCGCGACGTCTCCGGACGGGACGTGTTCATCGCTGGGTCGATCGGCCCGCTCGGAGAGATCGGGGACCCTGACGAGGAGCGCCGCGCGGTCTTCGCCGAGCAGGCGCAGCTCCTGGAGGGCCGCGGGGTCGACCTGTTCATGATCGAGACGTTCTACGACCTCGACGAGCTCGTCACCGCGATCGCGACGGTCCGCGAGGTATCCGCACTCCCGATCGTCGCGCTCCTCACCTTCGACGAGGACGCACAGACGCTCGGCGGAGTGTCGGCGGAGCAGGCCGCGACCGCGCTCAACGAACTGGACGTCGCCGCGATCGGCGCCAACCACGGCGTCGGCCTTCAGGCGGCGCTCCGAGCCATCGAGCGCATGGGTAGCGGTGGCAAGCCGCTGGCGGTGCTGCCGAATGTCGGCCTCGCGAGCCTCGCCGGCCAGCGGATCATCTTCCCGCACGCCACTCCCGAGTACTTCGCGGAGTTCGCCGCACACGCGCGCGAGCTCGGAGCGCGGATCATCGGCGGTTGCTGCGGAACGACGCCGACCGAGATCGCGGCGATCCGGCGTGCGGTCGACGAGCAGCGCAGCCCGACCGCCCCGCTCGTCGTGCGCGAGCGCGAGATCGTCGTCGCGGCCTCCGAGCCCGAGCGCGAGACGCTGCTCCAGCAGAAGCTCCGCACCGGCGAGTTCGTCGTCTCCGTAGAGATCGACCCGCCCCGCGGCGGCAACGCCCAGGCCATGCTCGAGCTCGCGCGGACGCTGAAGGAGTCGGGCCATGTCGACGTCGTGGACCTCAACGACAACCCCCGGGCCCGAGCCCGGATGAGCGGGCTGATCGCGTCGGCGACGATCGAGCGCGTCGTCGGCCTCGAGACGATCCCGCATCTCACACCGCGCGACTCGTCGATCGCGGGCCTGGAGTCGCTGCTTCTCGGCGCGCATGCGGAGGGGATCCGAAACGTTCTTGCGGTCACTGGTGACCCGCCCGAGGCGGGCGACTACCCGGGTGCGCGCGGGGTGTACGAGGTGGATTCGATCGGGCTCTCCCAGATCATCAGCCGCATGAACGCGGGGGAGGACT
>JAERMP010000105.1 GCA_016844515.1 Thermoleophilia bacterium
TCCGCGCGACGAGGCGTTCCGGATCATGGACACCGCCTGGGAGCTCGGCCTCACCACGTTCGACACCGCCGACGCGTACGGGGGCGGGCGCAGCGAGACATGGATCGGCGAGTGGCTCGCCTCGAAAGGCTCGACCGTGCGAGACGAGATCACGATCGAGACAAAGACGTTCAACCCGATGGATTCCGGGCAAGACGGTGGGCTGTCACGTGTCCGCATCCGACGTCAGATCGAGACGAGCCTGCAGCGCCTCGGCGTCGAGCGCGTCGGTCTGTACACGGCGCATGCGTTCGACGACGACGCTCCGCAAGAAGAGACGTTGCGTGCGTTCGACGAGCTCGTTCGCGCCGGCAAGGTCGGCGCCGTCGGGGCTTCCAACTTCGATGCCGAGCAGCTCGCCGAGGCGGTCGAGATCTCGGAGCTCGAAGGGCTCACGCGCTACGAATGGGCGCAGAACTCCTTCTCCCTCCTCGATCGCGCCGACGTCGAGACGGTGTTCCCCGTCTGCCACGAGCACGGGCTGGGGTACGAGGCCTTCGGGCCGCTCGCCGGTGGCTGGCTGAGCGGCAAGTACCGGCGCGGAGAGGCGTACCCGGCAGGATCACGGATGACGCAGCGGCCGGAGTCGTACCTGCGGTACGCGAACGACCGGGTCTTCACCGCCCTGGAGGCGTTCGAAGACGAGGCTCGCGCACGAGGCGTCTCGATGGCAGGACTTGCGATCGCGTGGCTCCTCGGTGTGCCCGAGATCACGGCCGTCATCGTCGGGCCGGCGCGCGCGGAGCATCTCGAGCCGGTGCAGGAGGCGCTTTCGCTCGAGCTGACTTCGGCAGAGCGCGCTCATCTGCAAGGCTTGTTCACGTGAGTGTCCTCGTCCTCTCGGAGCACGACGTCCGTCGCCTGCTGGACATGGAGTCGTGCATCGAAGCCATGACCGAGGTGCTCGCCTCACTCGCGCGCGGCGAGCTCTATCAGCCGCTTCGCTCGATCGCCCGCCCTCCGGGGGCGGACAACCTCCTCGGTCTCATGCCGGCTTACCGCGGAGGGGCGCAATCGGCGTTCGCGCTGAAGGAGATCGTCGTCGTTCCCACGAATCCGGCTCGGGGCCTCGACACACACATGGGTGGCGTCCTCCTCCACGACGGCGAGACCGGCGAGCTCATCGCGATCCTGAACGCCTCGCCCGTGACCGAGATCCGCACGGCGGCAGTGTCGGCTGTCGCAACGCGAGCGCTCGCACGGCCGGACGCCCAGCGGGTCGCGATCCTCGGTGCCGGCGCGCAGGCGCGCGGTCACGTCCACGCGATGCGCGCGGTGCTCGCCGACCCCGAGATCCGCATCTGGTCGCGCAACCTGGACGCGGCCGAGCGGCTTGCCGGCGAGGTCGGCGCAACGGTCTCGCCGTCGGTGGACGCCGCGCTCTTCGGTGCCGAGGTCGTCTGCACGACCACGGCAGCAACCGAGCCGGTCATCGAGAAGCGCTGGCTCGCCCGTGGAGCACACGTGAACGCAGTCGGTTCCTGCTTCCCGACAGCTCGGGAGCTCGACACCGAGACTGTGGCTCACGCGTCGTTCTTCACCGACCGCCGCGAGTCGTGCCTGAACGAGGCGGGCGACTACATCCTCGCCGCGGCGGAGAGCGCCATCGGCCCCGACCACATCAAGGCCGAGCTCGGGGAGGTCCTCGCCGGCATGCATCCAGGCCGGGAGCATGAAGACGAGCTGACGGTGTTCGAGTCGCTCGGAATCGCAGTCGAGGATCTCGCGTCCGCTGAGCTCGTCGTGCGCCGTGCGCGAGAGCAGGGAGTCGGGTCCGAGGTCGACTTCTGATCCCGCTGAGCGAGATCGAACGCGCCCGCGAGCGGATTGCAGGAACCGTGATCCGCACGCCGCTCGTCCGGCTGCACGTCGACGACGCGCCGGCTGAGATCTGGTTGAAGCTCGAGAACCTCCAGCCGATCGGATCGTTCAAGCTACGCGGCGCGGCGAACGCGATCCTGAGTGCACCGAGAGAGGCGCTCGCGAACGGTCTCGTCACTACGAGCGCGGGCAACATGGCCCAGGGTGTGGCGTGGATGGCGCGCGAGCTCGGGGTGCCGGCGACTACCGTCGTCCCTCACAACGCTTCGATGTCGAAGCTCGCGGCCGTGGAGCGACTCGGCGGGCGCGTCGTGCGGGTCAGTCGAGACGAGTGGTGGTCGGCGATGGAGGCAGGGCAGCTGGAAGGCGTCGACGGCTACTTCGTCCACCCTGTACGCGACGACGCTGTGATGGCGGGTAACGGCACCATCGGCCTGGAGCTCGTCGAGGATCTGGACGAGTTCGACGCCGTCCTAATCCCGTGGGGCGGCGGCGGGCTGACGACCGGGATCGCGAGCGCCGTGAAGGCACTGCGGCCCGAGACGAGGATCTATGTCTGCGAGCCGGAGACGGGAGCGCCCGTCACCGCCGCGATCGCCAACGGCGGTGTCCCGGTGAAGGTCGAGTACACGCCGTCCTTCGTCGACGGCGCCGGGGCAGAGGCGCTCCTCCCCGAGATGTGGGAGCACGCACAGCCGCTCGTCACGGATGCGTTCTCCATCTCGCTGGACGACGCAGCAGCTGGGGTGCGGCTTCTGGTCGAGCGCGGGCGGATCGTCGGCGAGGGTGCGGCAGGTTTGCCCGTCGCCGCAGCCGTCGCCGGCCTGGCCGGAAGCGGCCGTGTCGTGTGCATCGTCTCGGGCGGGAACATCGACGCGGCGAGGCTCGCCGAGATCCTCCACGGGAGGGTCCCGAACTAGGAGCGGAACCAGCCGCGCGAGGTGGGGCTCGTCTTGAAGAAGCGAAGCAGCAGCCCGCCCACCTTCAGCTGCCCCGACTGCGACGGATGCGTTCCGTCCTCGCCAACGTCGTCGCACGTCCACTGGAGACCGTCTTTGCGACCCTTCATCCCATCCGTCCAGAGGTACGGCCCCCAGCCGAGCCACGGACCGGCGAGCCTGCCCTCCATGCGATCTTCGATCAGCCATTTGACCGCGAAAGCGCTCTGGTAGGCGTACGGCTCGGGATTGAGCTGGCTCGTCGCGTAGCCCGCATAGGTCCGACTGGACAGGTAGACGAGCTTCAGGTTCGGATAGCGGCTCCGCAGGATCGACACCACCGAGCGAAGGCTCGACTGGAGGCCGCGTGCATCCTCGGGAAACGATCGCGACTCACGGGCGATGGCCTGCTTGAGCCAGATGACCTGGACTTGACGCCGCGTCGCGCCCGCCCGGGCAAGCCGCTCGTCCACCCGGCTCCAGAATGGAGCCGCCGGATCCTTGATCCTCTCGGCGTCCTGGCCTCCCTGCGCGCCGTCGACGAGAACCACGCGCGGACTGGTGCTCCGGTCGGCAGCCGCCACCCGGATGAAAGCCTGGAACTCCTGGGTCGTGTTGGACATCCCAACAGAGAGAAGGGCGATTCGCCCGCCCGGCGAGGGCTTGCCGTCGGCGCCGCGCGGGACGACCGTGCGCGCGATCGCCCTCCCCTGGGCGAGATACTCGCCGGTCGGCGCATTCGAGCCACCTGGATACAGCCCTCCTTCGAACCCCTCGTACGAGCCGGCGCCCAGATCCTTGAGCGGCACGAAGCCGACCGACGTGCGCTCGCATGACGCAGCGCTTCGTTGTGTGGCGGCCGGGGCCGAGAGGGCCCCGACCGCCACCGAGGCGCAGGCGATCACTGTGACGACAACCGCTCTGGACACACTCGGAACGTACGAGGGTGTCGTAAACGTCGGATCAAGCCTTCGTAAGGAAAGTCGCGCGGGGTAGCGTGAGCACGGCGTGCGAAAGATCAGCCTCACAGTGCTCCGACGAACCGCGATCGCTGCCCAGGGTTACGCGTCGCGCTCGCGGCGCGGCACACGACGCGAGGTCGAGGACGCGATCCGCGCGCTCTCCTGCGTCCAGCTCGACTCGATCACCGCTGTCGAGCGGAGTCACAGGATCACGCTCGGCTCACGGGTCGGCGCGTATCCCCGAGAGACCGTCTCCCGTCTGCTCGGGCAGGGTCGCGTCTTCGAGTACTGGGCACACGAGGCGTGCCTCATCCCCGTCGAGGAGTGGCCACTCTTCCGGGCGACCATGCGGAATCACCATCCCTGGCGCGGCGACGTCATCGGACAGCACCCGGAGCTCGCCGAGGAGGTGCGCGCTGCCGTTCGCGAGCGTGGACCGATCGCCTCACGCGACTTCGACGGTAAGGGCGGCGGCGGGATGTGGAACTGGAAGCCCGCGAAGATCATGCTCGAGGCCCTCTGGAACAGCGGAGAGGTCGTGATCGCCGGACGGGTGAGCGGATTCCAGCGGCTCTACGACCTGGCTGAGCGCGTGATTCCGCGCGAGGTGCTGGATGCGCCCGAGCCCGACGAGGCGACTCGCTTGCGCGAGCTCGCGGCTCGCGCAGTCCGGGCGCGCGGCGTCCTCACCGAATCGGGGATCGTGGAGCATTGGCGCCTCAGGGGCGGCGTCGCGCGGATTCGCCCGGCGGTGGACGGCCTCGTCCGCGAGGGCGTCCTCGAGCGACTTCGCGTCGAGGATGGCCAAGCAGACGTGCTCGTGCCCGCAGGTGCCGACCTCGACCCGCCCCGGCGCAGTGCGGCAGCACTGCTCTCTCCGTTTGACAATCTGCTCTGGGATCGCCCTTTTGCCCGGCGGATCCTCGGCTTCGATCACCTGATCGAGGTCTACAAACCCGCGCCGGAGAGGCAGTACGGGTACTACGTGCTCCCGCTTCTATGGCGCGACCGGATCGTCGGCCGTGCTGATCTGAAGTCGGAGCGACGGGATGGGACTCTCGTGGTCAAGGCATTCCACCTGGAGCGGGGAGTGCGCCGCTCGGCGGCGCTCGGCGGCGCCTTCGAGCGCGCGCTCGACCGGCTTCGACAGACGGTTGAGCTCGAGCGAGTCGTACGGTGAGGCTCGTGTCGGTGGAGGAAGCGCGGCGGATCGCAGTCCGCGCACAGCTTCTCGACGGCTCGGCGACGAGCATCCTCGACACCGTTCGTCGGATCGGCTTCCTCCAGATCGACCCCATCTCGACGGTCGCGCCGCCGCAGCAGCTCGTCCTCTGGAGCCGGCTCGGCCAATACGACGTCGCGGAGCTCGACCGGCTCTTGTGGGACGAGAGGAAGCTCTTCGAGTGGAATGCGTACATCAGGCCGATCGAGGACCTTCCGCTCATCAGAGCGCGGATGCGGCGCAAGACGGGGAAGTATGTGTGGGAGCGACGGGGCACTGAGTTCCTGCAGACGAACGCTGCCTACAAGCGTTACGTCCTCAAAGAGCTCGAGCGTAGGGGGCCGCTGCTGTCTCGCGAGCTCGACGACGATTCGGTCAGAACCTGGAAGTCCCACGGTTGGTACGGCACCCGCAACACGAGCGTGATGCTCGACATCCTCCACGGCCGCGGCGTTGTCGCCATCGTCGGGCGTCGGAACGGTCAACGCCTCTGGGATCTCGCGGAGCGCTGGTACCCGGAGACGGAGACGGTCTCACTCCGCGAGGCGGACCGTCAGCTTGCAGAGGCACGGTTCTGCGCGCTCGGTGTGCGACTCACGCCGAAGGGCTGGGAAGCGCACCCGGACGCGACCGACGGAGCCGTGCCCGATCGCGTCACCCTCTTGTCTCCGTTCGACCGTCTCATCCACCACCGCGACCGCACGGAGGCGCTCTTCGACTTCCGTTACCGGCTCGAGATGTATGTCCCGAAGGCGAAGCGCGAGTTCGGGTACTACGTGCTCCCGATCCTGGTGGGCGACCGGATCGTCGGCCGGATCGAGCCGCGGTTCGACCGGAAGACGAAAGCCCTCGAGGTGCTCGGTGCGTGGGGGGACACGTCCCGCGCAGACGAGGCTCTGGCGAGCCTCGCCGCCTTCCTCGGCGTGGAGCGAACTGAAAGCCGGTCGAAGATCGCCAAGTGACACTTTGTCACTTGGCGAACGGACGTCAGTAGCATCCTTCGCGATGGAGTTCGAGACCCGGGCGATTCACGAGGGACAGGACCCTGACCCGGCCACGGGCGCGATCACGACACCGATCTACCAGACGTCCACCTTCGTGCAGGAGGCGGTCGGCGTCCACAAGGGCTACGACTACGCGCGCGTCGCCAACCCGACGCGAACGGCGCTCCAGGAGTGCCTCGCGTCGCTCGAGGGAGCGGCCCACGGGCACGCGTTCTCCGCCGGTCTCGGGGCGGCGACGACGCTGATGCACCTGCTCTCGCCCGGTGACCACGTCGTCGCGGTCAACGACGTGTACGGCGGCATCTACCGCATGTTCACGCAGGTGTACGAGCCGAAGGGATATCGGTTCACCTTCCTCTCGCCCCAGGAGATCTCGACCGGGCTCGCGGAGCATCTCGACGAGCGGACGCGGTTCGTCTGGCTGGAGACGCCGACGAACCCGCTGCTCAACATCGTCGACATCGAGGCAGCGTCGGCTGCGGCTCACGCGGCGGGCGCGCTGGTCGTGGTGGACAACACCTTCGCGACGCCGTACCTCCAGCAGCCGCTCGCACTCGGCGGAGATCTCGCTCTCCACTCGACGACGAAGTACATCGGCGGCCACTCGGACGTCGTCGGCGGCTTCGTCGCGACGAACGACGCCGCGATATCGGAGCAACTCGCATTCCTCCAGAAGTCGCTCGGTGCGATCCCGGGACCGTTCGACTGCTGGCTCGTCCTCCGCGGGGTCAAGACACTCGCGGTGCGCATGGATCGGCACTGTTTGAACGCGGCGGCCGTCGCCTCGTTCCTTGAGGGTCACGCGCATGTTGAGCGCGTCCTGTATCCGGGTCTGCCCGCGCATCCGGGCCACGAGATCGCCGCTCGGCAGATGCGCAACTTCGGGGGCATGGTCTCGTTCCTCCTCGCGGACGAGCAGGAAGCGGTCGATCTCGTCGCCCGAACGCGCATTTGGAAGCTCGCCGAGAGCCTTGGGGGCGTGGAGAGCCTGATCGAGCATCCGGCGCGGATGACGCACGCGTCGACAGCGGATGCGCCCTTCGCAGTACCGCCGACGCTCATCCGCCTCTCGGTTGGGATCGAGGCGGCCGACGATCTGATGGCCGACCTCGACGCCGCTCTCGCCGGATGACGCCCGCCGGGCTGCGACCGGACCAGGATGCCTACGGCCACCTGACTCTCGAGTACTTCGATACTGGGCGCGGCCAGGAGATCGTCGAGCGTGACGACGGGTTCATAGAAGCGAACCTCGGCCCCACCCCCTATTTCGCGCCCCTCCGCCGCTGGCCGGCCGTCGAGAGACGGGCGCTCCGATACGTGAGAGGACGCGTCCTCGACGTCGGCTGCGGCGCCGGTCGTGTCGCCCTCGAGTTGCAAGGACGAGGCCACGACGTCGTGGGCATCGACAACTCTCCGCTGGCCGTACGCATCGCGCGCAAGCGTGGAGTGAAGACCGTTCGCGTGCTGCCCTTCGAGCGAGTTGACAGATCGCTCGGGCTCTTCGACACCGTGCTCCTGTATGGAAACAACTTCGGCCTATTCGGCGGCGAAGGCAGCGGACGGCGGATCCTGCGCCGCCTGCACCGTGCACCGCCTCACCTCGGAGACCGGGAGAATCGTAGGGGCCAGCCTGGATCCGTACGGGACCGAGAATCCTGCGCATCTCGCCTACCACGAGCGGAATCGCAAGCGGGGCAGGCTCCCGGGCCAGCTGCGGCTTCGGATCCGCCATCGTGAGCGCGCCACACCTTGGTTCGACTACCTGATCGTCTCCCCCGCGGAGATGGGAGATCTCATCCGTGGCACCGGATGGCACGTGCACCGGATCGTTCATGGCGAAGGGCCGTACTACGTCGGAGTCCTCGAGAAGGACCACACCTAGGATCGCGACATGACTGTCGAGCCGATCGACCTCCTCCATCTCGATACGCCGGGGATCATCGGCTGTTACGTCGTCGAGACCGACGACGGACCCGCGCTGTTCGACTGTGGCCCCGCAACCTGTATCGAGCATCTGAAGGCCGGTCTCGCAACGCGCGGTCTCGAGCTGACCGATCTGCGGCACCTGCTCCTCTCGCACATCCACCTCGACCACGCCGGCGCCGCAGGCACGCTCGTCCGCGAGCACCCCAGCCTGCCGGCTCTACGGCGACGCGTTCGACACACTCTGGGGCGAGCTCGCCCCCGTCCCTACGGAGAACGTCCACATCGTCGGCGACAAGGTCGTCGGGCTCGAGTGCTTCCCCACACCCGGCCACGCATCGCACCACGTCTCGTACCTGGACGCCCAAGGCACCCTCTATGCAGGCGACGCGGCCGGCGTGCGTGTTGGAGGCGGCGCGTTCGTCATGCCGCCCTGCCCTCCCCCCGAGTTCGACCTCGGGGCGTGGGAGCGAACGATCCTCGAGATCGAGCGGCGCGCACCCGACCGTCTCGCGCTCATCCACTTCAGCGCATACGACGACGTGGAGGCGCACCTTGCGGCGCTGCGGGAGACTCTCGACCGCTGGGCTCAGTGGATCGAGGACGGAATGGACGAGCAGACGTTCGTCGCAGCCGCCCGCCACGACGTCTCGAAGACGGACCCCGAGCTCACAGACGCGTACGACCGAGCCGCGCCGTACTGGCACCACTATCGCGGGATCGAGCGCTACTGGCGGAAGCGCCGCGAGGTAGCGCCACCCACTCCGTAACCGACGCTAACCGCGGAACGCGTGTGCCTCGAGGTCGGCCATCGAAACGAACTCGAGCGCCGACGCATGCGTCGCCTCGAGGACGACCGGAGCGGCGACACCCGCCTCGAGCGCCTCCTGCCAGCGGGCGACGACGACACACCAGCGGTCGCCCGGCTGAAGCCCCGGAAACATCCACTGGGGCTGCGGCGTCACCAGGTCGTTCCCGCGCGACACCGAGAACTCGAGGAACTCCTCGGTCATGACCGCGCAGACGACGTGGAAGCCCGCATCGACACCGCCCGTACGGCAGTACCCGTCGCGGAAGAACCCGGTCAGCGGGTCGAAGCAGCAGGGCTCGAGCTCGCCGCCAAGGACGTTCACGGCTTCGAGACTACGCCCAACCGGTGACGAGCCACCGCCCGCGGCGGAACCGAGCCGTCATCAACGTCAGCCGCACGAGGATGAGGATCACGAGCGCCGCCCACACCCCACGAATCCCCCAGTCCTCGACGAGCGAGGCGACGAGCACGGCGGTGCACGCGAGGAACGCAGCGACCATCGAGCCTGCGAGGAACGGCCCGTCGCCGGCGCCGATCAAGATCCCGTCGAGCGCGAAGACCGCGCCGTTCAACGGCTGCATGACAGCGAACAGCGGCCAAAGGAGCGCAGCCTCGTCGAGAACGGCCGCATCACCCGTGAACGCGCGCGGGAGCACACTTGCGAGCACGAGCATGAGCGCAGCGAAGGCAGCGCCAAGCCCAACCGAGAGCCAGATCATCCGCTCGCCGGCGCCGTAGGCCGCGTCTCGCCGGCCGGCGCCGAGCTCGCGGCCGACGATGATCTGCCCGGCGATCGCGACCGAGTCGAGGACGAGGGCGAGGAAGATCCAGAGCTGAAACGCAACCTGATGCGCAGCGATCGACGCGTCGCCGAACCGCGTCGCAACCGCGCCGGCGAGCACGAACGCGCCCATGAGCGCTGACGTGCGGATGAAGATCCATTTCCCGAGAGAGAGCACGCGTCGCGCGAGAGCGATCTGCACGCGCATCTCCCCAGGCTGCAGCCGACGGACGATCACGACGATGAACGCCACTCCCATACCGAGCTGAGCGATCGCCGTACCCCACGCCGACCCCTCGATTCCCCAACCGAAGCCGTAGACGAAAAGCACTTCGAGCACGAGATTGACGATGTTCCCCGCGATGAGGATCACGAGCGGCGTTCGAAGATCGGCGACCCCACGCAGGTAGCCCTGCCCGCCGAGCGCGAGGAACGCCGCCGGGAAGCCGACGGCCGCGATCCGCAAGTAGGTGACGGCGTACTCGGCGGAATCGCCCTCTCCGCCCATGAGTGAGACGAGCGGCTCGGCCAGCACCGCGACGAGCACCGACACCGCGATGCCGAAGGCGAGCGACAGCCAGACAGCCTGGGCGCCCAGTCTCCGCGCGGTCTCGCTCTCCCCGGCGCCGCCTGCACGCGCGACCTGCGCCGTCGTCCCGTACTGGAGGAAGTTGAAGATCGCGAAGAGCCCGCCGAGGATCGTGAAGGCGATGCCGAGAGCGGCGAGCTGGGAGAGATAGAGCGGCTCGGCAGCGAGAGCGCCCAGCGCGGGGAGCGCGAGCCGCCCGATCTCGCGGTCGTACGGAGAGCGCAGCCTCACGCTCGGCCGTCACCAGGTGTCGCCCCGGACAACGAACGCAAGTGACAAGTTGTTACTTGAGCGCAAACTCCCAGGGAGCAACGGAAAAGAGGCTTGT
>JAERMP010000281.1 GCA_016844515.1 Thermoleophilia bacterium
TGGGGCGTCTTCTACAACCAGGGCGAGGTGTGCAACGCCGCTTCGCGCCTAGTCGTCCACGAGGATGTCAAAGACGCGCTGCTCGAGCGCATCGTCAGTGTCGCCGAGCGCATCCGCCCCGGCGATCCACTCGACCCGAAGACGAGAATGGGGGCGATCGTCGACGAGACCCAGCTCGACCGCGTTCTCGGCTACATCGACGCGGGCAAGGAGGAAGTAGCGGCGCTCCATCTCGGTGGCTCACGCGTACTCGAGGAAACGGGCGGCTACTTCGTCGAGCCGACGATCTTCGACGCCGTCTCGAACGACATGCGGATCGCTCGTGAGGAGATCTTCGGACCCGTGCTCTCGGCCATCACCTTCACCGAGGAGGACGAGGCGATCCAGATCGCGAACGACACCGTGTACGGGCTCGCTGCCGCCGTTTGGACGAGCGACGTGAACCGGGCGCACCGGGCCGCACGCGCGATCCGCGCGGGCGTGGTGTGGGTGAACACCTTCGACGCAGGCGACATCTCGTCCCCGTTTGGCGGCTTCAAGCAGTCCGGCTTCGGCCGGGACAAGTCCCTGCATGCGATGGAGAAGTTCACGGACCGCAAGGCCATCTGGATCCAGCTGACCTAGGAGAAGACGCCGCGCGCCCGGCAGCGAGGCGCCGGGCGCGGCGGTTTGGATGTGCGGTGGGCTATGCCTTGATCTCGATCTTGCGGGCCTTCGCCTGCTCGATCTTCGGGACGTGCACCTCGAGGACGCCCGTATGGAACCTGGCGTCGATGTGCTCCGTGTCCGCCTCGGGCGGAAGCGTGAAGCGACGCTCGAAGTGCTTCTCGAGCCGCTCGTGGAGATAGAAGCTCTTGTCCTTCCGCTCCTTCTCCGTCAGCCGCTCACCCTTGATCGTGAGCGTTCGGTCCGAGACCTCGAGCGCGAGCTCCTTCTCTTCGAAGCCCGGAACGTCGAGCTCGACGACGAGCTCCGTCTCGGTCTCGTACATGTCGGCGGCCGGAAGCGTCGCGGGTGCAACGCCCCAGTCCTCGAGCATCCGCCGCATGCGGCGCTCGACGACATCGAGATCCTGGAAAGGCGCCCACTTGACGATCGTGGTCATCCTTCCCTCCTTTCTTCGTCTCGAGCGTGACTCCGGCACGGCGGAGGTGCATCCGGGAAATCACTGAACCGCTCGGGCTCAGCGAGGATCGCGCCACATCGTGGTCACCGCCCGTGCGCATCGGTGCCGACAAGGGATCCGAGTACGGGGAAACCCGCTACGACGGTGCCATGGATGTGGCGATCCCGCGCGTCGCGATCGCCTCTCCGAACGCGCGCCACGCCGCGTCGGTCATGCGGGTCTCGGCGAGATAGACCGAGAATCCGACCGTCCCCGCCCGCTCGAGCAGGCGAGCGTAGCGCTCGGGGCCGAGCGAGCTCGTGACTCCGGGGTACATCCCGATCGTCGGATGAACCGCGTCCGGAGCGAAGGCGCCGTGTGACGCGCTGGCGCACACCGCCGGCGCGACCTCCTGCCCGAAGTCGTTGACGTACGCCTGGGGCAGGAACACGAAGCCGCCGCTGCTCCATGCGCCCCAGTCGAGATCCTGCCTGTCCGGCCGGCAGTACGAGGAGAGCCCGGCGGGCAGGTCCGGACGAAGCCTGCGGAAGGCGTCCACGAACGCGCGGGAGCGCTCGAAGCGCTCGGCGCTCGGCCCGGCCGACCCGCTGTAGGCGTACTCCGCCTCCGCGTTCGCGATGTAGAACTCGAGCCCGTAGCGCGCGAGGAGAGCGTCCGCGAGCGCGGCCTCTTCGGCAGGTTGCGCCCGGAGCGCCCCCCAACCCCCGACGCGGACGCCGCTCGCTCGACGGAGCCGGCCCACCCAGTCCGCCTCCACCAGATCCTCCGACATTCCGTCGTGGACGAAGAGCGCGACCCAGCCGAAGCCGGCGTCGCGGAGCTCACGGCCGAGCGCCTCGGGCGAGACGTCCGTCTCGTGCCAGACGAACGCTCCGGCGGTGTCCCAGGAGAACGGCCGTGCAGAGGCAGCGGGCGGTGGCGGACTCGGAGGTGCCGTCGTCGTCTCTGCGGGAGGCTCGTCCGGCGATGCTTCCGGACGGTCCTCACCACCACAGCCCGCAAGCGCGAGAGCCGCTGCGAGCAGGGTCGCACCCAGGAGTCCGCGCACCGCGGATCACTCTACGTGGCCCGCCAGGTCGGCGGCCGCTCCGCCGCAACGCATGCCGTTTGCGGAGGGTGAACGTCTCCGAGCCGGGCGCGCTTCCGTGCCCGGCTCGGCTCGAACCTACGCGAGAGCGCGCTCGATCGACGCTTCGGCTACCTCGTCGCCAACACGATCGCGGAGCTCGGCCCGCGCGGCACGGGACAGCGGCCCCTGCTCGACGGCTACCGCATGCGCATGACGCGCGCCTTCTAGCTCGCGCTCGAACGGGCGGCCGACTCAGGCGAGATCGAGGCGCCCGACCTCCGTCTTCGCGCGCCCGCGCGCTCGGGCACTTTCGCGCTCGGCCTCTCCATCACCTTCCGCGGAAACCCCGACGCCGCGCAGGAAGCCCGGGAGACGGCCGATGCAGTCGAGACGCTCCTGGCACGCTGCGCGCCCGGCTCACCGGTCCCCGCCGGCTGACCGCCTACTGAACGAGCTCGAGCAGCTTGAACATCGGCAGGTACATCGCGATGACGATGATGCCGACGATCGCGCCCACGCCGATCATCATCAGCGGCTCGACGATGGAGGTGAGGGCGGCGATCGAGGTGTCGACCTCGTCCTCGTAGAAGTCGGCGATCTTGTCGAGCATCTTCTCGAGCTCGCCCGTCTCCTCCCCGATCTTCACCATCTGCGATACGAGCGGCGGAAAGACGGGATCCTCGATCAGGGGCTGGGCGATGGGGACGCCCTGGTGAGAAGCGCGTCATCGTGACCTTCAGGACGACCTTGCCGATGCCGGCCGGGCAGTTCAGCTTGAAGCGGTCCCACACCTGGCGCCCGGCGGGAGTGCGCTTCCAGCGGCGGAAGCCGTACACCGAGCCGCCCATGAGCGGGAAGAGGATG
>JAERMP010000282.1 GCA_016844515.1 Thermoleophilia bacterium
GCCTCGCGCTCGACGACGAGCTCGATCGCCTCCTCGAAGAGCTCCGGAAAGCGCGACATGTGCACGCCCTTCTGGTCGGCCGCGAGGTCGATCGTGCAGTCGATGACCGCCGCCATCACGGTCTCGGCATTGCCGCGGCGGATCCTCACCGCCTTCTGGACGCCCGTTACGCCGGCGCGCGACAGTGCGAGCGCGATCTCGGGCGATGACGCCTGGAGATCTTCCTCGAGCTTCACGCCGCTGGCCACCCGGCCAAGGTACCAGCGCCGCTCTAGCGTAGGAGTCGCGAGAGCCGCCGATCCTTGAGCAGGCGACCGCCGGTCTGGCAGGCCGGGCAGTAGTAGATCGTGTGCTCCTCGAAGTCGACCACGCAGGAGGTCATCGCGAATCGCGTCGGCGAGCAGCTCGATCTCGGCGGGGGTCAGCTCCGTCGACGCCTTGAACGGAGACAGCCGCGCTCGCAGGAGGATCTCGTTCGCGTGCGCCCGCCCGATCCCCGCGATGGCCCGCTGATCGCGGAGGAGCGGGTGGAGCTGGCGTCGCTCGCGCCCGAGGATCTCCGCGAGCCTCCCAGTATCGACCTCGAGCGCATCGGGGCCGAGGTGCGACAGGTCTTGGTCGAGCTGCGCCGGGCTCACCAGCCACACCCCTGCGCGTTTCTTCTTCCCAGCTTCCGTGAGCACGAGCTCGCCGCCGTCCGAGAACCGCAGCCCGAACATGGGCGTCTTCGGCCCCTTCGCCCCAGGAGCGAGATAGCGCAGGCGACCGGCGCTCATGAGATGCACGCGGAGGACGAGATCGTCGCCCTCGAGCGGGAGCAGCAGGTTCTTCCCGCGCCTACGAGAGCCCTCGATTCGCCGGCCGTCGAGCGCTGAGAGCGGAGGCGCAAACGTCTTGAGCGTCGCGATGTGCGCCGGCCCCGCTTTCTCGATCGGCGCGCGCGACACGAGCGGGTCGAGCTCGCGCACCCACGCTTCGACCTCGGGCAGCTCGGGCATAGACGCTGAAGGTTAGGCGGCTGTGGGCTCGGCGACCGTGTCGTCGATCGGCTCGGGCGTCTCGCGCAAGTGCCGCTGCGGGGAGAAGAGGAGGAAGAGAGCTCCGAGACCGCCGCCGATTGCGCCGACGACGATCGTCTCCCGCATCCCGATCCACGTCGCCAACGCGCCTCCCAGAAGCGTCCCGATCGGGATCGTGCCCCAGACGATGAAGCGGATCACCGAGTTCATGCGACCCTGGAGCCGCGGTGGGCAGATCGCTTGGCGATAGCTGACCTGGACGATGTTGTAGACGACGACTGTGTAGCCGAACACGAGCATGGCGGCGACGAGGAAGGGAATGGCGCCGTTTCCTGCCGGCGCGAACGCGATCAACAGCATCGTCGGGCCGAAGAGTGCTGCAGCGACGATCGACGTCGGCCCGATCCCGAATCGTCGGGAGACCCGCGTCGCCGTCAGCGCTGCGGCGAGCGAACCGGCGGCGCCGATCGAGAAGATGATCCCGATCACACCCGCCGAGAGCCCGAGCTCACGAACTGCGAAGACGAGGAGGATCGAGAATGCGACGCTCGAGAACAGGTTCGACGTCGCCGTGCACCCGGCCTGCGCCCGGAGGTTCGGGTTCCCCAGGACGAAGCGGAGGCCTTCCTTCAGATCCGTCCACATGCTCGGCTTGCGACCGTCGATCGTCGCGACCTCGGGCCGGGGCTCCTCCTTGCGGATGCGAAGGATGAAGAGGCCGGAGGCGAGGAAGCTGATCGCGTCGAGAAGCACTGCGTACGGAGCCGTGAAGAGCTCGACGAGCCCGCCCGCGAGACCCGGTCCGCCGACCTGTGCAGCCGAGCGGCTGATCTCGAACTTCGAGTTCCCCTCGATGATCTGGTTGCGCTCGACGAGCGAGGGAAGGTACGACTGGTATGCGACGTCGAAGAAGACCTGAAAGATCCCGACGAGGAAGCCGACGACGAAGAGTTGCCCGAGCGTCAGTGTGTCCGCGACGTACGCGATCGGGACGGTGACGAGAAGCGCTGCGCGCCCGAAGTCGCCGACGATCAGGATCGGTCGGCGGGGTAGGCGGTCGACCCAGACGCCGGCGGGCAGCGTGAAGAGGATGAATGGCAGGAACTCGACGGTCGTAAGGGCCGCGACTTCGAAGACGGTTGCGTCGAGAACGAGAATCGCGACGAGCGGAAGCGCGAGCCCCCCGACCTGCGAGCCGAACTGGCTGATGGTCTCGGCTGACCACAGCTTCAGGAAGTCGCGATGGCGCCAGAGCCCGCCGGTCGGCCACATGCGCACGGCCCGACATTACCCTTGCCCGATTAGCCTTAGCCGCGTGAGGGCGATCGTCGTCGAGGCAACTCGGGCCAGCGTGGTCGAGGCGAGGCACCACGTCCACGCGGTCGCCGTCTCCGGCGGGAAGATCGTCGACTCGTGCGGCGATCCCACGCTCGTCACCTACTTCCGGAGCTCTGCCAAACCCCTTCAAGCGTTGCCGTTGACTCGCGCGCGGCCGGATCTCGACGACGCCGAGATCGCCATAGCTTGTGCGTCGCACCTCCATCGTCCGGAGCAGCTCGATCCGGTACGAAGCCTGCTCGCGAAGGCGCAGGCGACGGAGGACGACCTCGAGTGCGGTGCCGAGCCGACGCGGCTCGAGCACAACTGCTCCGGTAAGCATGCGGCGATGCTCCTGCTCTGCCGGCAGATGGGATGGCCGACGGTGGGCTACCGACTCGCCGGACATCCCTGCCAGACGGCGATGCTCGCCGAGGTGGCGGCGGCCGCGGAAGTCGAACCCTCGTCGATACCGACCGCGGTCGACGGATGCGGGGTCGTCACCTATGCGCTCGAGCTCGAGCGAATTGCGCATGCGTTCTCCCGGCTCGAGGTTCTCGAGGGCGGCTCGCGTGCCGCGGACGCGATGCGCGCTTACCCAGAGCTGATTCGCGGCCCCGGCGCAGCCGACACCGAGCTCATGCGCCTCGGCCAAGGCTGGGTCGCGAAGGGTGGCGCCGAGGGGCTCCTCTGTGCCGTCTCCCGGGACGGGCTCGGGGTCGCGCTCAAGGTCGAGGATGGGTCGACGAGAGCTGTTCGGAGCGGCCTGGCCGCGTTCC
>JAERMP010000106.1 GCA_016844515.1 Thermoleophilia bacterium
CACTAGGCCGTGGTGCAGGCGGGCGACGGGTCTACGTCAAGTGGAAATACAGGGCGTACAGCAGATCGACGGCCGGGTTCGACGTGTGCACGCTGACGTCCGACGGGACGTCGAGCAGCGCCTCCGAGTAGTTGAAGATGATCTTCGCGCCCGCGGCGATCAGCGCGTCGACAGCGTCCTGGGCAGTCTCGGCCGGGACGGCGATCACGCCGACGATGATGTTCCGCTCGCGACAGATCTCCGCCATGTCGTCGATCGAGCTGACGCGCATGTTGCCGACGTTCTGTCCGATCTTCTCGGGGTCGATCTCGAAGATCGCCGCCACCGTGATCCCGTGCTCGGCGAAGATCGGGGAGCTCGCGATGGCGCTCCCGAGCCGGCCCGCACCGACCAAGGCGATGTTGTGCTGGCCCTGCGTGCGCAGGATCTGGCGAATCTCGTCCAGCAGCGCCTCGGTTCGATACCCCACCCCGCGCTTGCCGAACCTGCCGAACGCGGAGAGATCGCGCCGAATCTGGGTCGCGTTGATGTTCGTGTAGTCGGAGATCTCCTGAGACGAGATCCGCTCCTTACCCATCTTCCTCGCTTGGGTCAGAACTTGGAGGTACCTGCTCAGACGGGCTGCGACACCAACGGTCAAGCGTTCAGGCACGTTCTCCCCCTGTCGATGGTTTGTGACAAATCGTCACGATTGTGCCAGCGGCATCGGGTCCGCCGCCGCCGGAACCGTCAGCGAGTGGACGCGTCCACTAGCGGGAAAGCCGTCGTCGTAGCGCTTCGGCGTCGACGAAATACGTGAAGACGCGCTCTCCGTCGATCTCGACCACGGGCAGGTGCTCTCGATATCGCGCCTCGAGCTCCGGGTCGCCGCCGACATCGATGAGCTCGAGCTCGAACGCGAGCTCGACCTGGACCTCGCGGACGACCTCGAGCGCACGCTCGCACAGGTGGCAATTCGCGGCGTGATAAAGCGTGACCTGAGTTAGATGGCTGATCGGCAATTCCTCGTCGGCAATTACCGATCAGCCATCTACGGGTAGAGGCCTCTCGTCGTCGTCGCTTCCGCGACCCGCTGCACCGCCAGCCCGTACGAGGCCATGCGCAGGCTGATCTCGCGACTGTCGCGCGTGTGCCAGGCCTCCTCGAAGGAGCGGGCGACGATGTCGCGGAGCTTCGCGTTCACCTCGTCCTCGCTCCAGAAGTACTCCTGCAGACCCTGCACCCACTCGAAATAGGAGACGACCACGCCGCCGGCGTTCGCCAGGACATCGGGGAGAACGAGCACTCCGCGGTCCTCGAGAATCGCGTCCGCAGTCGGTGTGACGGGTCCGTTCGCTCCCTCGCAGATCACCGTCGCCTGCACGCGATCGGCGTTCTCCTCCGTGATCACCTGCTCGAGCGCGCAGGGCGCGAAGATGTCGCACGGGAGCTCGATGAGCTCTTCGTTCGTCACCTCCTCGGCATTCGCCAGGCCGGCGAGCGTCCCGTGCTCCTGCTTGTGTGCAAGCGCAGCAGGAACGTCGAGGCCGTTCGCGTTGTACGCGCCCCCACCCGAGTCCGATACCGCGACGATCTTCGTGTTTTCGAGGTCGAGCAGTCGCGCGAGGTTCGCTCCGACGTTGCCGAATCCCTGGATCGCCACCGAGTAGTCGTCCAGGCGACGGCCCTGTTTCATTGCCATCCCCTGCATGCAATAGAGCGACCCGCGCGCAGTCGCCTCTACGCGACCCAGAGACCCCCCGACGGAGAGCGGCTTGCCGGTCACAACGCCAAGCACGGAGTGGCCTTTGTTCATCGAGTACGTGTCGAAGATCCACGCCATCACACGGCCGTCCGTCCCGACGTCGGGCGCGGGGATGTCCCGCTCGGGGCCGATGTCGTTGATGATCTCACTCGTGTAGCGCCGGGTCATGCGCTCGAGTTCCGTCGCGGACATGGTCTTCGGGTTGCAGACGACGCCACCCTTGGCGCCGCCGAACGGTAGCCCCATGAGCGCGCACTTCCACGTCATCCACATCGAGAGCGATTTGACCTCGTCGAGTGTCACGTCTGGGTGGTAACGAATGCCGCCCTTGGACGGGCCGCGCGCGATGTTGTGGGTCACGCGGAAGCCCTGGAAGACACCGGTCGAGCCGTCGTCCATCGAAACGGGGATCGAAACCTCGACCGCCTTCTTGCACCCAGAGAGAACGCGAATCAGATTTGGATCGAGCGCGAAGATCTCGCCCACTTGGCGGAGTTGCGCCTTCGCCAGCTCGAACGGGTTCTCGCGGAGATGGGACTCCGCCTCGGCAGTTGACATTGAGCTACGCCTCCTGGCTCATCTAGACGGTGGCGAGTATAGGGCGCGTAAGAGGATGGAGACACGACCTCAGTCTCTGCCCTCTTACGCGCCCTGGAGACTCGTCACCGGACGCGATACTCGACCGTCTCGGCCTGTCTGCGGGTCCCGTCGCCGGGCCACGCGACAACGCGAACGACATACTTCCCGGCCCGCAGCCGCTCGCCGCTCGGCCCTCTGCCGGTCAGCCCGAATGTGTATCGGCCGGGCAGGAGCTCTCGTCGCCGCGCAAGCACGCCGATGAGAGATGTCCCGCGCCAGAGCTGGACTTCGAGGAGGTCGACAGCCCGGATTTGAGGGTCAGGCGTCACCGTCACCGCGCCCGCGACGAGCGAGAGAACCGAGGGTGTCGCATCCGACACGCGCTTGTCGGTGGGCACGATCGTGACTCGCGAGATCAGGTCCACGGTCGCCGGTACCGCGACCGCCCAGGGGACGTGGGCTTCAGGGGAGTCACCCGCTCGCAGAACGAGCTCTCCCGTCGCAATCCCGGCCTCGTCCGAGAGGTTGAAGGTGTCCGCACGAACCACGACCTCGGCGCTCGCCCCCGGCCGTAGCCGAACACGCTCCGGATCGACCGTGATCTCGACACCTTTCGGCGCCAACGAGGCATTCCCGATCGAGATAGTTAGAAGGCGAGTAGAGACGTTGCGGACGCGGACGATTCGCTCGATTTCGGACGAGCCGCGTGTCGCCGTGCCGAACGAGAGGACCGCAGGATCTGCGAAGACCTCCAACTGGGCCGCTCCACGAAGGTCGACGAGGCCAGCACCCGAAGCCGTCGGATCGAGGTCGGACCTTTGCGCTGAGCCGACAAGGAGACCGTGCAGGCCGAAGGCACCGATGTTTGGTCGGCCCTCGGCGAGGATTGCCGCGACTCCCGCGGTCACCGCCGCCGCGGCGCTCGTCCCTGAGACCGTCCCGAAGCGGATCTCTCCCTCGTCTCCTCGGCCCGGCTCGGATGTGGGGACAGATACTCCCGGCGCTGCGAGATCGGGCTTGAGTCCGCCATCGAATGCGAGCCCGCGCGACGAGAAGGAGGCGACCGACCCTCCGCCTTCGCGCTCGGCGATATCGACTCCGCCGATGGCCACCGTCACCGGGATGCCCGCCGCGATCAAAGTCCGAATCTCGCGAACCAACCCATCCACGAGGCCGACTACCGGGACGCCAGCGGGAACGTCGAGGCTGAAAGCACCGGCCGGCAGCGGGCCGTCGACGAGAACCGCGAGGGCGCCGGCGGACGTCGCCTCCTCGACGGTGTCGTCCGAAAGCACACCTCGGGGAAGCAGCACGGCGTGCCCGGCGACGCTAGAGATGCCGTCAGTCGAGAAGAGCCCAGCGATTCCGTGGCGTGCCGTGGCACGGTTCACAAGAACGACGTCCGCGGTCACCGTCTCCGACGGCGCTCCACCGAGCGGAACCGTGTCCTCGAACAGAACCCGGAGGCCGGCGCGAACGTGAACCCGGACCGTCGGCGCTGCGAGACGTCCGTCAGCCGCAGCGACGGTGACGGCCGAAGCGGCGCCGCCAGGGCCGGCGATGCTGCCGTAGCCCGGCCCCGCGCGACCGTCGTTCCCAGCGGGAACGATCGTCAGTGTGTCGAGCTCCGCGGCTCCGCTGACGGCCCGCGCCAGGGGCCCGTCCGGGAACGCGGCATACGGCTCCACCACTCCGATCAACGCGATCCGGGCAGCGTCGTGCGCGTCGCCGTCGTCGTTCGGATCGACGGCCGCCTCGAGACCGGCCAGGATCTGATCGGTTCGCGAGTACACGGTGTACCCACCTTCCGCGTTCGGCTGCCAGCCGGCAACGCGCACCGGAAGGATCGAGGCGCCGGGCGCGATGCCGTGCAGACCGTCCGGCCCCTCGGAGCCGGTGACGATCCCGGCGAGCTCGGTGCCGTGACGCTCCGGCCTGCCGGGAATCGTCGGATGCGGCTGCGCGATACCGCCACTCCCCGGGTTGATGACGTCGACCCCGGAGAGAACGCTCCGCCGCAGGTAGGGATGCGACGGGTCGACCCCGGTATCGAGCAACGCGACCGTGACCCCGGTGCCGTCGAGGCCGGGTATCTCGAGATCGGCAACGGAAGAAGGCAAGACGCCGTCCGAATCATCGGTTTGAGCCGGATACGCGATCCGCACCGGATAGACGCCTTCGACCTCACGATCCGTCTCGAGCAGCGCGAGCGACGTTGGATCGAGCCTGGCCGAGAACCCGTTGATCACGCGCGCGTACCGGTACTCGGCACCGATCCGAGCCCCTGCCGCGGACAGGCGGGCGAGGAACTGCTCTTGCTGTGCGACCGCTGCCGCCGTCCACGCGCGCATCTCGGCCTCAGACGCACGCCCTCCGGCGACGCGCACGCGTTCGGCTAGCGAAGGCGGCTCGAGCAGGACGACGTACCGTTGCGCGGTCGAGACGGCGGCACGCACTCCCAACACTCCTTGCCAGCCTGCCTCGTCGATCGAGGAGACGGTCGGCTCTTGTGCCCTGGCGCCCGTCGCGAGCACGAGGACGAGCGCGACTGCCGCCGACAGGCCGACGGCCCGACTACGAGAAAGAGGCGTACGCATCGAGCCCAAGGTAGCCAGGGTACGGAAGCGCCTCGACGTAGCGCGCCGCCGAGGCAATCATCGCGGCATTGTCGGTGCACAGATCCAGCGGCGCGAAGCGCACATTCCGAAGAGAGGCGCGTAGCTCGGAGTTCGCCGCGACTCCACCGACGACGGCAACGCGGTCGAGGCCCGTCGCCGACACCGCCTCGTCGATCCGTCGCGTCAGTGCGCGGACGATCGCGGCCTGATACGAGGCCGCCAGGTCAGCCCTTCTGCGTTCGACCTCCCCCTCTCCGAGCTCGCGCACGGTGTAGAGCAGCGCCGTCTTGAGGCCCGAGAAGGAGAAGTCGAGACCGGGGACTCGCGCGACGGGAAACGGGAAGGCGCTCGGGTCTCCAGCCTGCGCGATCCGGTCGATCTCGGCTCCCCCGGGATAGCGGAAGCCGAGCAGCCGCGCCCCTTTGTCGAACGCCTCGCCCGCGGCGTCGTCGAGCGTCGTCCCGAGCCTCTCCGAGTTGCCACGCTCGCGGACGGCCAGCAGCAGCGTGTGCCCGCCGCTGGCAAGCAGGCAGAGGAACGGCGGCTCGAGAGGTTCCGGCTCGAGGTAGAGCGACGCGATATGCCCTTCGAGGTGATCCACCGGGGCGAGCGGCAGACGTCGCGCCCAGGCTATTGCCTTCGCTGCTGAGACTCCGACGAGTAGCGCACCGACGAGCCCGGGGCCTTGCGTGACGGCGACCTGCTCCACGCTGTCCAGCGACGCACCCGCCGAGTCGAGCGCCTCGCGCACTACCGGTGCGACGAGATCGAGATGGCGTCGGGACGCGATCTCCGGCACGACTCCGCCGTAACGTGTGTGCAGGTCGGCCTGCGACGACACGACGGACGCGAGCACGTGGCCGTCATCCGTGACCACCGCTGCTGCCGTCTCGTCGCAGGACGTCTCGATCCCGAGGATCACGACGCCTCTTCGGGCGAGGCCGGCTCGCGCCACATGATGAGCGCGTCCTCGTGGTTGTCGGTGTAGTAGCCGCGACGAGTGCCGCGGGCTTCAAAGCCGAGACACTCGTAGAGCCGGATCGCATGCTCGTTCGAGACGCGGACCTCGAGCGTGTACCCGCTGCGCGGATCGGACGCCGTAACCTCGAAGAGCCGCTCCAGGAGCGTCGTCGCGATGCCGCGGCGGCGATGGTCGGCAGCGACGGCGACGTTCATGACGTGCCACGCGTCGACATACCTCGAGACAAAGGCGTAGCCGACGAGACCCGCCTCCTCGGAGTAGGCGCCGAGCGCGAGCGAGCGCGGCTTCCGGAGCTCGGCGACGAACATCGCCCGCGACCAAGGTGTCGGGTACGAGGCTCGCTCGATCTCCTCGACCGTGTCGAGATCATGCGGCTCGAGGCGGCGAAGCTCGATGTTCATGCGAGCGACGTCGAGACCTTGGCATCGGGTTCGCGGACATAGATCGGCTGGATCGCATCGGCCGGGCCGAACTCTCGGGCCAGCGACGCGTGGAGTCGGGCGTGAGGAACGTGCAGCTCGTCGTCGTCGGGAGGCACACGCGCGCCCATGCGCTCGAGAGTAGGTCGATAACGAACGGCGCCGCTCCCGACGCAGAGGGCGCCCGGTGCGAGCTCCAGGTCGTCGGGCTCGACGACACGGGGCCCGAGGACGAACACCTCACGCCGTCGAGCGTCGATCACCGGGAACGCGTCGGTGAGAGCGGCCGCGAGCGCGTCCAGCGTCGAGACGCCGGCCGCGGGGATGTCGAGCGCCAGCCCGAGACCTCGCGCGACCGCGAGGCCGATCCTCGTGCTGGTGAAGCTTCCCGGACCCGTCCCCACCACGAGCGCGTCGACCTCGGCCGGCTCGGCATCGACGGCGCGCAGGAGCGCGTCGAGATCCTCGAGCAATGTGCGCGGAACGGAGATCCGCTCCCCGAGGACATCTCCGTCGCGCAGAAGCGCGCTGGTCGCGACATCGGTCGCTGTATCGAAGGCGAGCACGAGCATCACTCGATGCCTTCTAGCAGTGCGGGTTCAGCCGAGGTGAGCTCGATCCGGCGGTCGTCGCCGCCCGCGTGCTGAATCGAGACTCCGACGCACGCCGGCGGAAGCGATGCACGTCCGGCTTCGGGCCACTCGACGAACACGATCGCGTCCTCGAAGTACGGCTCGAGATCGCCCCAGTCGGCCGCCGACATGCCGTCGTAGCGATAGAGATCGAGATGAGCCACGTCAATGCGTCCTTCGTAGCGATGGCCGATGGTGAACGTGGGGCTCGTCACCGGCGCGGTGACGCCGAGCGCTCGGCAAGCGCCGCGCACGAAGGTCGTCTTGCCGGATCCAAGCTCGCCCGAGACCGTCACGACGTCGCCGAGCTCGAGCCGCGCGGCAACGCGCGCGGCGATCGCCTCGGTCTCCCCCGCCGAGGCGCTGGCCAGAAAAAGCCGCACGCTAGAAGAGGCCGAGCTGGACGGACTCGGGGTCCGGCTCGAAGACCGGAACTGCGGGTTCGGGCGCGTCGCTCGTCTCGCCGACCGCACGCTCGAGAAGAGCGGGAATGCGCGCGAAGTCTTCTTCGAGCACCTTCAACATCGACGGCG
>JAERMP010000283.1 GCA_016844515.1 Thermoleophilia bacterium
CGCCGCCGGTTTGAGCTCCTCCTTCACCAAGTATCTCGTCTACTACGACGGCTCCGTGTCCGACGGCAACGTCTGCGGGCAGGGTGGAAGCGATCCCTCAGGCTTCGGGCTCGCGGTCGTCTACTACCAGTCCTGCGTCGGCGTATCGACGGCTGCGGTTGGTGCGCACGAGGTGCTGCACGCGCTGGGCGCCGTACCCGGAGGCGCGCCGAACGAGTGTCCGGACGAAGACGGCGGGCACACCTGCGACGACCCCAACGACCTGATGTATCCAGCGATCGACGACGTTCCGCTCTCGACCAAGTCGCTCGATCCGTGGCGGAACGACTACTACGGCCACAGCGGTGCGTGGTCGGACGTCCAGGATTCACCTTGGCTCGTGCGACTGGACGGCCAGGCGCCGTTCGCGCTAGCGGTCTCGGGCTCTGGATCCGTCGCTGCCGACGTGCCCGGGCTGCAGTGCGCGCAGAGCTGTATCACGACGTGGAATGCAGGTACTCGGCTCGCGTTGGCTGCGACTCCCGGCCCGCGCACCAAGCTCGTTCGCTGGGGATCTTCTTGCGTGGGCGCCGCGGGCTGCTCCGTGACCGTCGAGTCCGGCACGCAAGTGTCGGCGCTATTCGCACCAGCCAGCTTCCGTCTGACCGTTGCCGTCTCAGGGCGCGGGGTGGTGCGAAGCTCACAGACGGGGATCACCTGTCGGCCTCGCTGTTCGGCGACGTTCCCCTCGTACTCGCCCGTCAAGCTTACGGCGACCGCCACGAAAGGCTGGACGTTCCGCTCCTGGAGCGGCGCCTGCCGCGGATCGAAACGCTTCTGCACCGTGCCGATGACCGCGGCGACGAGCGCTCGGGCGGTCTTCGTTCGAGCCTGATTGTTGTACCGGGAGCCGCGAGGTCGATCAGGTAGCGTCTGGAAACGTGGAAGTCATGCACGACGTCGTGGTCGTCGGGGCTGGCTGCGCGGGCATGCGCGCAGCGATCGAGGCCTTCGACTCCGGCGCGAACGTCGGCGTCGTCTCCAAGCTTCACCCGACGAGAAGCCACTCCGGAGCGGCCGAAGGCGGGATCAACGCGGCGCTCGGTAACGCCGCGGAGGACAGCCCGGAGAAGCACGCATTCGACACCGTGAAGGGGTCGGACTACCTCGGAGACCAGGACGCGATCGAGATCCTCGCGACCGAGGCGCCTGGCGACATCTACCAACTCGAGCACTGGGGCTGTGTGTTCTCGCGCGCCGATGACGGCAAGCTTGCGCAGCGGCCGTTCGGCGCTGCCGGCTCACCGCGGACGGTGTACTCGGCCGACATCACGGGTCACGTGCTCATCCACGTGCTCTACGAGCAGACGATGAAGCGCATGGAGCAGGGACCGATGCCGATGCGCGTCTACGAGGAGTTCTTCGCGTGGCGGCTCGCCATCGAAGACGGTCGCTGCGTCGGCGTCGTCTGCTGGGATCTCGTGAACGGCGGCCTGAAGCTGGTCACCGGGAAGTCGATCGTGCTCGCAACGGGCGGGATGGGGCGGATCTACCGCGTGACGACGAACGCGTACGCCTGCAACGGCGACGGGATGGCGATGGCAATGCGGGCCGGCGTTGCGCTCAAGGACATGGAGTTCATGCAGTTCCACCCCACGACGCTCTACCCGAGCGGCGTTCTCATCACGGAGGCCTGCCGTGGCGAGGGCGGCTATCTGATCAACCGAGACGGGGAGCGCTTCATGGCACGCTACGCGCCGAACGCGCTCGAGCTCGCGTCCCGCGACGTCGTCTCCCGGTCCGAGACGACCGAGATCGAAGAAGGGCGCGACGTCTCGGGCTCGGTGCTCCTCGACCTGCGGCACCTCGGCGCCGAGAAGATCCGCACCCGCCTTCCGGGATCGCGCGAGCTTGCCTTGACCTTCGCCAGGGTCGATCCGATCTTCGACCCGATTCCGGTGCGCCCCGGTGCGCACTACCACATGGGCGGCGTGGCGACCGACATCTGGGGAGCGACCGAGGCCGAGGGGCTGTACGCCGCCGGCGAGGTCGCCTGTGTTTCAGTTCATGGAGCGAATCGCCTCGGGGGCAACTCACTCATGGAGACGATCACGTTCGGGCGCAGGGCTGGGCAGGCAGCTGCCGAGCACGCGCTGTCCTCGGGTCCGAGTGGCACGATCTCCGAAGCACCGTTGGCCGATGCCGAGCGCGATCTCGCGACGCTGCTTTCCCGCAAGGACGGCGAACGTCCGTGGAAGATCCGAGACGAGCTCGGCTCGTCGATGCTCGACAACTTCGGCGTCTTCCGGTACGCCGGGCGCATGGAGGAGCAGCTCGAGATCATCGCGGGGCTCCGCGAGCGCTATCAGCACGTCGTGGTCGAGGACAAGGGAGAGGTCTTCAACACCGACCTCACGGCTGCGATCGAGCTCGGCGCCATGCTCGATCTCGCCTTGTGCATGGTGCAGGCGGGACTCGCGCGCGAGGAGAGCCGTGGCTCCCACTCGCGACCGACTGAGTTCCCCGAGCGGGACGACGAGAGATTTCTCAAGCACTCGATTAGCCGCTGGACGGCCGACGGCCCGGAGCTGTCCCATCAGGAGGTCCGCATGACGAAGTGGCAGCCCGAGGTGAGGACCTACTGATGCAGGTCGCATTCAAGATCTGGCGGTTCGACGTTCAGAAAGGTGAGCGCGCGCTCCGCGAGTACGAGATCGACGCGCCCGAGGAGGCGACGCTCCTCGACTGCCTCGACATCGTCAAGGATCGCGTCGACGGCACGCTCGCCTACCGCAAGAGCTGCCGCATGATGATCTGCGGCTCGTGCGGGATGCGGATGGACGGCGCGGCCGTTCTCGCCTGCAAGGTCAGGATGTACGAGATCGCCCAGGCCGGT
>JAERMP010000284.1 GCA_016844515.1 Thermoleophilia bacterium
GAACCGGAAGACCGGCGCCTCCCCGATGCGGGACAGTCGGCATCGTCGCAGAGTTAGCTTCGATGCCCCAGCAACCCTCGATACTCGTCGCCTTTGCCACCAAGAAGGGCTCGACCCGGGAGGTAGCGGAAGCGATAGCGGCGACGCTCGCCGAGCAGGGGCACGGCGTGGATGTCCGTGCCGCCGATGAGGTGCGCAACCTCGACGCGTACTCGGGCGTCGTCCTGGGCGGCGCGCTCTACACCGGTCGCTGGCACGGCGACGCGATAGACTTCCTGAAGCGCCACTGGAGTGCGCTCGAGAGCATGGCGCTCGCGGTCTACGCGATGGGCCCGAAGACGCTCGACAAGGCAGATGTCGCGGGTTCTCGGGCTCAGCTCGATGCGGCGCTTGCGAAGACGCCGAACGTAACCCCAACCCTCATCGCCATCTTTGGCGGTGTCGTCGATCCTCAGAACCTGCGGTTCCCCTTCAATCGACTGCCTGCGAGCGACGCGCGGGACTGGAAGGCGATTCGCCAGTTTGCAGAGCAAGCCGGCTCGTTGTTCGCGCAGAGTGCCCAGGTCGTGCACATCTGACATCTTCAGTAGCAGAATGACCGCTGTGGCCACCGATGTCGTTGATGTCATTCTTCGCGACGGGACGACCCTGCGCCTGCGTCCACCTCGCCGCGAAGACACGGACGAGCTGCTCGACTTCTTCGGCACGCTCTCGCAACGCAGTATGTATCTGCGGTTCCACGGGTTCGCCCGACTCGGGCCGGAGCTCGTCGAGCAGCTGCTCGATCCGAACTGGATTGACCGTGGGGCGCTGCTCGGAACGTTTCTCGAGGACGGCCGAGAGCGGGTCGTCGCCGTGGCCAACTACGAGCGATTGCGCGATCCCGCGGTCGCGGAGGCGGCATTCGCGGTCGCGGACGCGTATCAGCGGAGGGGGATCGGCACGCGGCTCGTCGAGCAGCTCGCTGAGCTGGCCGGCCGCCACGGGATCGAGAGGATCGTTGCCGAAGTGCTCGCGGACAACCGCGACATGCTCGGCGTCTTCGAGGCCATCGGGTTCGAGCTCACGCGCGAGCTCGCGGGTGGCGAGATCGAGATCGAGTTTCCCATTGCGCTCACCGAGCGATACGAAGAGCGCGTCGACGAGCGAGATCACGTTGCGGTTACGGCATCGCTCCGGCCCTTCTTCGAGCCGCGCAGCGTCGTCGTGATCGGGGTATCTCGTCGCCGCGGATCGATCGGGGGCGAGCTCTTTCGAAACATCATCGAAGCCGACTTCGCCGGCGCGGCGTATCCGGTGAACCGCGAAGGATCGGCTGTCGCCGGTGTTCGCGCGTATAGCGCGATCGCCGACGTGCCGGAGGATGTCGACCTCGCTGTCATCTGCGTCCCCGCGGCCGGCGTGCTGGAGGCTGCTCGCGAGGCGCTGGAGAAGGGCGTTCGGGCGCTTGTCGTCATCTCCGCCGGCTTCGCCGAGACAGGACGCGAGGGTGCCGAGCGACAGGACCAGTTGCTCGCGCTCGTCCGCTCGCACGGCGCGCGCCTCATCGGGCCGAACTGTCTCGGGATCTCCGTCGCCAGCCCGAACTTGAACGCGACGTTTGCCGGTCGTGCGGCCTCGCCGGGAAACATCGGTTTCTCATCGCAGAGTGGAGCGCTCGGGCTGGCCTTGCTCGAGGCTGCAGTGACCCGGGGCCTCGGGCTGTCGGCATTCGTCTCGATCGGCAACAAAGCCGACGTCTCGACCAACGACCTGCTCGAGTGGTGGGAGGACGACCCCGCGACCGAGGCGATCCTTCTCTACGTCGAGTCGTTCGGAAACCCGCGCCGCTTTGGCCGACTCGCCCGCCGAGTCGCCCGCCGCAAGCCCATCCTCGCGCTGAAGAGCGGAACCTCCGCGAGCGGCCAGCGCGCCGCGAGCTCACATACGGCCGCTCTGGCCGGTTCGGAGGCCGCCGTCAACGCGCTCTTCCGCCAAGCCGGCGTTATCCGTGCCGGATCGCTCGAAGAGTTGATCGACACTGTGGGGTTGCTCTCCAGCCAGCCTCGGCTTTCGGGTCGATCCGTCGGCATCCTCACGAATGCAGGAGGTCTGGGGATTCTGTGCGCCGACGCCTGCGAAGCGGTTGGGCTGGAGCTGCCACCGCTCAGCGGCGAGACCGTCGCGGCGCTGCGTAGCGTGCTTCCTGCCGAGGCGAGCGTGGCCAACCCGGTCGACATGCTTGGTGGTGCGACAGCGGAGACGTATTCGGCGCTCGTTCCCCACCTCGTTGCCGATCCGCGCGTCGCGGCCGTGATCGTCCTGTTCGTACCTGCGGTCAGCGCAACCGCGGACGAGGTCGCCGAGGCTGTTCAGCGCGCCGCACGAGCAGCGGGCGCCGACAAGCCGATCCTTGCCGTCATCATGTCCTCCGAAGGAATCCCGAAGGCGCTCCGGGGATCTCCTGACGTCGCCGCGTTCGCCTATCCGGAGTCGGCTGCCCGAGCGCTCGGGCGTGCTGCGGAGCGCGCCGACTGGTTGCGACGGCCTCACGGTGCCATTCCGGTGATCGAGGGCATCGATCACGAGGGCGCGCATGCCGTGATCGAACGCTCGCTCGTGCGTGCGGATGATGCGTGGCTCGAACCTGACGACGCGCGCAAGCTTCTCCTCGCTTACGGTGTTCCGCTCGTGCCCGAGCTCGTCGCCGGCTCGGCCGACGAGGCGGCGGCTGCCGCGCGGGAGCTCGGTTTCCCCGCCGTGGTGAAGACCGCAGCACCCGGTGCGCACAAGACCGAGACGGGCGGGATCGCTCTGGGCCTTCTGGATGAAGCCGCAGTGCGTGACGCCGTCGACCGCATCGGCTGTCCAGTCATCGTCCAG
>JAERMP010000285.1 GCA_016844515.1 Thermoleophilia bacterium
AGGTCGGCGTCCTCGAAGATCACGTTCGCGGACTTCCCGCCGAGCTCGAGGGTGACGCGCTTGATCGTCCCAGCCGCTCCCTCCATGACGAGGCGTCCCACCTCGGTCGAGCCCGTGAAGGCGATCTTCGCGACATCCGGATGCTCGATCAGCCGCTGGCCAACGACCGAGCCCTTCCCGACTAGGACGTTGACGACGCCTTCGGGGATCCCCGCCTCGAGGCAGAGCTCGCCGAGTCGTATCGCGGAGAGCGGCGTCAGCTCGGCGGGCTTGAGGACGACGGTGTTCCCGCACGCGAGCGCCGGCCCGAGCTTCCAGCTCGCGATGTTGGCGGGGAAGTTCCAGGGGACAATGAGCCCGACGACGCCGAGCGGCTCGCGGAATGTCGCCGCAACGCCCCCCGTAACAGGGATGGTCTCGCCGAAGTGCTTGTCGACGGCCCCCGCGTAGAAGTGGAAGACCTGCGCGACCATGCCGATCTCGCCGCGCGCGCCTGAGATCGGCTTGCCGACGTTGCGGGACTCGATCTGCGCCAGCTCCTCGACGTTCTCCTCGACGAGTGTCGCAAGGCGACGGAGCAAGCGAGCTCTGTCACCCGGTGCGACGGCACGCCACTCAGGGAAGGCCTCCTTCGCCCGCGCAACCGCCGCGTCCGCCTCCTCGACCCCCGCCTGTTCGAGCTCGGCGATGGGCTCCTCGGTCGCGGGGTTGAGAACGGTGAGCGTCATGGCCTGGATTCAAACACGCTGGCTCGTCGGGACATGTCCGAGTGCCTGGCACAGAAGTGTGTCAACTCAGCGCCAACGTCTCCACAGGCGTCGTCTAGAGCCCGCGGCTCTGCCGCATGCGAATGAACCCGTAGACGACCCAGGCGAACACGGGAAGGAAGACGAGCGCCAGGATCCAAAGTGCCTTGCCCGCTCCAGAGAGCGCTTGGTTACGCAATACGTCTGCGATGAAGACAACGCACAGAACGATGTAGATGGCCGCGAACGCGAAGTACACGCTTACCTCCCGGGTCGACGAAAGGAGGGGAGCCTACTTCGCGCGTGCCGCCCGATACTCACGAGCTTCGGCGACGAGCGCCTCGAAGAGCGCCGCGTCCTCTCCCGCCTCGGGGTGCCACTGGACTCCGACCGTGAAGCGTTGCGCCGGATCCTCGACCGCCTCGAGCGTCCCGTCAGCCGCCCAAGCCGTCTCGACGAGCCCGTCGCCGAGCCGGCCGAGCGCCTGGTGGTGATGTGACGTCACGTCGGAGCTCTCGCCGACGATCGACCCAAGCCGGGAGTGCTCGTGATGGCCGACCTCCTCCGGGAGGTGCTGGATGAGGTCGCCGCCGCGCGCCACGTTCAGGAGCTGGAAGCCGCGGCAGATCGCGAGCACCGGTACGTCGCGCTCGAGAGCCGCTTGCAGCAGCGCCATCTCGCCGGCGTCCCGGCGCGTCTGGGGCGTGTCGGTCTCGGGATGCGGCTCGGCGCCGTACCGGGTCGGATCGACGTCGGCACCCCCGGAGAAGATGACGCCGTCGAGCGCGTCCAGGGTCTCCTCGACACCAACCTCTGTCGGCGGGATCAGGACAGCCCGGCCACCCGCTCCTTCTACAGCGTCGACATAGGAAAGCGGGATCAGCACGGCCGGCACGTGCCAGACGCCCCACTTCGCGTCCTGGGCGTAGGCCGTTATCCCGATGACGGGCCTCATGCGGCTTCGCTCTCCACGATCCAGAGTGTGCCGTCTGCGCACTCCAGCGCGCGCCCCTCAGTCGGTTCGCTGCTGACTCGGAGGACGCGAACCGTCTCGCCGTCGAGCACGGTCAGGGCGCCACGCTCCGCATCCGACCCTGAGGCGAAGCGCCACGCGCGCACCTGTCGGTAGACCTCTTCGGCTGGCTTCGCCCAGTCGATCCAGCGGTACTGAGGCTCGAAGAGGGGGTCGTAGCTGCCCTCACCCAGCTGCGGATCCCCGGGGTCGCCCTGCTCCACTCGGGCCAGCGCGACGGGAAGCAAGTCGCCGACCAGGCTCACCATCTTCGGCTCGAGCTCTGCCCAAGAATGCTCGTCGTCGAGCGGAACCGGAGTCTGGGCCAGGATGTTCCCCGTGTCGAGCCCCGCGTCCATTCGGTGGAGCGTGAAGCCGATCTCCGTCTCGCCGTTACGGATCGCCCATGCAACCGGGTTCGGGCCGCGGTGGCGGGGAAGCAGGGAGGGATGACCGTTTACCGAGCCGAGTCGCGGTACTGAGAGCGCGTCGGGCGGAATCTTCCACGGGAACCCGAGGCAGAGGACGAGGTCCGGTTCGTACCGTCGGAGGAGCGGCGCGATCCCCTGACGGGTAGCCGGGATGACGACATCGAGATCTTCTGGTGCATCGCGAACGAGCCGCTCGAACTCGTTCCCGTATCTGCTCGCATGCTCTCGAGAGCAGAGCAGTGCAACAGGCTCGTGCCCGAGTCCACGGAGCAGCACGCTCAGCCCATGGGCGGCCGGGGGCACTTGCGAGATGAGGACGACTCTCAACCGCGTTCGAAGTAGCGCATTCGCTCCCAGTCGGTGACGACCTTGTCGAACAGCGCCTGTTCCGTGTGCGCGTAGTTCAGGTAGTGATCGACCACCTGGTCGCCGAAGGCGCCGCGCGCCATGGTCCCCAGCTCCAGCGCGAGGATCGCCTCGCGGAGGGTCGACGGGAAGCGCTCGGCGTCGGATTCGTACGCGTTCCCTTCGAGTGCCGCCGGAAGCGGGAGCTCGTTCTCGATTCCGTGGATACCTGCCGCGATGATCGCGGCGAACGCGAGGTACGGGTTGACATCTCCGCCGGGAATACGTGTCTCGGACCGCTTGGCGGCCCCGTGCCCGACGACGCGAAAGCCGCACGTGCGGTTGTCGTGACCCCAGGCCAGCGTGGTCGGCGCCCAACTCCCGGCCGCGTAGCGCTTGTACGAGTTGATCGTCGGAGCGAGGAAGATTGCGAGCTCCTTGAAGGTGGCGATCTGGCCGGCGACGAACCGCTCGAAGAGCGCCTCGTCGTCGCGGAAGGCCGGCTGTCCGTCGCGGAACAACGACGCATGGATGTGGCATGAGTTGCCGATCCACGACTCGAACGGCTTGGCCATGAAGGTGATCGAGCAGCCGTTCGCGTGTGCGATCTCCTTGGCGCCGTTCTTGTAGATCACGTGGTTGTCGGCCATCGTCAGCGCGTCGCCGAAGCGGAAGTTGATCTCGTGCTGTCCCGGCCACGCCTCGCCCTTGGAGGTCTCGACCTTGATGCCCGCGCCGTGCATGCCGTTTCTGATCTGCCGAATCAGGCCCTCGTCGTACGTCGACGCGAGGATGTGGTAGTCGAGGATGTACGGGACGGAAGGCGTGAGATCCTCGTATCGCTGCGCCAACGCCTCCTGGTAGGTCTCTCGCAGGAGGTAGAACTCGAGCTCGGAGCCCATCATCGGCGTGAAGCCGAGCGCGGCCGCCCGCTCCATCTGTGCTTTCAGCACCTGCCGCGGGGAGGGCTGGACGGGCGAGCCGTCGTGCCAGAGGACATCCGCAAGGACGAGCGCGGTTGCCTCGAGCCACGGGATTCGGCGAAGCGTCGCGAGATCGGGTTGCATCGCGAAGTCGCCGTAACCGCGCTCCCAGCTCGCGATCTCGTACCCGGGAATCGGGTCCATCTCCATGTCGAGCGCGAGCAGGTAGTTGCAGCCTTCGACCGGATGACCCCCCTCGACCTCCTCGACGAAGAACTCCGCGTGGAGCCGTTTTCCCATCAAGCGGCCCTGCATGTCGGTGAACGCGACGACGACCGTATCGACCGCGCCGACCTCGACCTCGGCCTTCAGCTGCTCGAGCAATAGCACGGTTGCGATCCTAGTGCGTGAGGCCCGCGGTTGACATGTCAAGGCGCAGGTGCACGTAATACCGACCTTAGATACGTCGGCGAACCCTGGGAGGTCGTATGAGCACTGGTCCCGGTACCACCGGTTACCACACCTCGGAGGACGAGCAGATCCTCCACAAGGATGGGCTATGCGCAGGAGCTCTTCCGAGCAATGGGTGGGTTCCGGAACTTCGCCATCAGCTTCACGATTATCTCGATCCTCGCGGGGTGCCTGACGTCGTACACGATTGCCTTCGAGCACGGCGGACCGATTGCCGTCACTTGGGGTTGGCTGCTCGTCGGCTTGATGAGCACGATCATCGCGCTCGCGATGGCAGAGATAGCGTCTGCCTATCCGACCGCGGGCGGCCTCTACTACTGGGCGTCGAAGATGGGGAGCCC
>JAERMP010000286.1 GCA_016844515.1 Thermoleophilia bacterium
CTCGTCGCGCTCTA
Organism: Thermoleophilia bacterium; assembly: GCA_016844515.1. The sequence continues at coordinate 15 of JAERMP010000286.1, forward strand.
TCGCCGCGCCGACGTGATGATGATCACCGCCCTTCGCGACGGCATGAATCTCGTGGCGCAGGAGTTCGTCCTTTGCCAGTCAGAACCGGGTCTTCCGAGCAGGTGGCGGGGATCGCTCCTTCTCTCCGAGCTCGCCGGCTCTGCTCAGGTCCTTCCAGGCGCCCTCCTCGTCAACCCCTGGGATGTCGAGGGGGTCGTCGAGCACCTCGCGACCGCGCTCCAGCTTCCTGCCCGGGAGCGTCAGCGGCGGCTCGAGACGATGGCCAAGCGCGTCGAGTTACTGGACAGCCAGCGCTGGGCCGAGGGCTTCCTCACGCGCCTGGGGCGCTCCTCGAAGCGCGACCGCCGCACACGCCGTCCGCCGACTGTCGACGCGGAGCTCGAGGCGCGGCTTCGCCGCCGGTTCGCCCGCGCTCGCGCGCGGACGATTTTGCTCGACTACGACGGAACGCTGCGCGAGTTCGAGGTCCACCCGGACCTTGCGCAGCCGACCCCGGAGATCCGCGCACTCCTGCGTTCGCTCGCGGCGCTTCCGGCGACGGACGTGCACATTGTCAGCGGTCGGCGGCGACGGAACCTCGAGCAGTGGCTCGGACGGCTTCCGGTGCACCTGTGCGCCGAGCACGGCTATCTTGCTCGCGCGCCGGGCGGTGAGTGGCGCACGCTCGTCGATCTCGACCTGAGCTGGTTGCGCCCTATCGAGCGACTCCTGCGGCGGGTTGCGGCAGACGTCCCGGGCGCTCACGTCGAGCGGAAGTCGTGCAGCGTGGCGTGGCACTACCGCGAGGCGGAGCGCGAGTACGGATCCTGGCGGGCGCACGAGCTCTTGAACGACCTGGGCCAGCACCTCGCGGGTGCCCCAGCGGAGATCCTGCTCGGTCACCAGGTCGTCGAGGTGCGAGCGCAGGGCGTCGACAAGGGCCTCTATGTGCGCAGCCTGTTCCCGGATGGGAAGGAGGCCACGCATTTCGTCCTCGGCCTCGGCGACGACCGGACTGATCACGACCTGCTCGACGCGCTCCCGTCCGGATCCGTCGCGGGGCACGTCGGCGGCTTGCTCCCGAGCACCCGCATGGGTGAGGGAAAGCGCGAGGACATCCACATCATTGGCCCGGGGGAAGTTCGCGCGCTCCTGCGGGATCTCGTGTCGGCCATGGAACCGGCGGCGACCGAGCCCTCGCCGGTGTAGACCAGCGCGTCCGAAATCCAAGTTACAAGTTGTTACATGGGATCTTCGTCGGCCTGCGCGGCTCCACTGAACGGCTCTACTGAGCGGTTCTACTGCCCGTTTTGCGCGTCTGGCAACGCTAGTTACAACTTGTAACTTGGGTTATGCCGTCACGGCGGCTCGGCGGTTGAACGCCGCCGCGTGGCCTCGGGCGTTCGCCTCGCGGAGCTCCTCCTCGTCGAGTGCCTCGATGCGGAGCAGGAGGTCGAACTCGTCCCGGAGGTGCGTGCGCATCATCTCGGGGCCGTCCGTCGCGATCGTGAAAGCGACGCCGTTGTCCACGAACTGGCGAATCGTCTCGCGCACCGCGTTCTCGTCCGGGAGCGCTTTCGTCAGCAGGTTCGAGGTGGGGCAGATCTCGAGGACGGTTCCCAGCTCGCGGAGCGACCGCATGAGCTCTGCATCGCCGGCGGCGAGGATGCCGTGTCCGATTCGTTCGGGGCGCAGCCGCTCCACGACCTCGGCGAGCTCCTCGCGACCCATGTCGCCACCTTCCTCGCCGACGTGGATCGTGATGCCGAGCCCGGCCTCGCGCGCGGTCTCCACCATCGGCTCGATCTGCGTGTAGTCGTAGCGGCCTCCACCCGGCCGGGGCCCGGCGATATCGATGCCCACGACACCACGCCCGGACCAGCGAATCGCCTTCTCGACGATGATCTCGTTCAGCCGCCGGTCGAAGGTGCGGTCCATCATCAAGATCAGGCCGGCACGTACCTGCGGGTACTCGAGGCTTGCGAGGTCGAGCCCGCGGATCGCAGCCAGGATGATGTGATCGAGGTCGCGCTCGCCGCCACGGTTCCGCTTCATCGGATTGAAGCGGAGCTCGAGCGTTGTGATCCGCTGCGAGCGGTACGCACCGCCGATGGCGCCGTGCACGGAGCGCTCGACGGCGAGCGGGGAGGACTGGATCAGCTCGGTCCAGTGGTAGATCTGATCGAGCTCGTCGAGACCCTTGACTCCCCGCGGATCGGAGACGGTGACGAGCGCGTCGAACTCCCAATAGTCCTTCACCGGGAGGGCGATGCCCTGCTCGTGCGCGAGGCTCCAGAGGATGTCGGAGGCAACGGAGCCTCCGAGGTGGGTGTGGAGCTCAGCCAGGCCCTCGTCGATCACGATTCGCGCGAGTCTACTCTCGGGCAGCCGAAATAGAAGCGAACGGCCAATCGCGCTCCAGCCAGTCCACGACGGCCGTGCGCAGCGGCTCGTCGAGATTTGAGTGCGTGACGCGCACCCACGATCGCACCGTCACGCCGCCGTCCCGCGCCTCGTCGGGATTCACGTAGGCGCAGCCGATGACGTCGTCGGTCTGTGGATCGAGGACGGAGAACGCGAAAGCCGTTCGGGCATCGAACTCCGCGAGGTGCCGCTCCAGATCGGCGAGGTTCTCCGCGAGCGACATTGGGTGCGGCCACCGTCGCCCTGCGAAGCCGGGAGTGGCGTGGATGTGGTCGATGCTGGACGACCAGGCGTCGTGATCCCGCTCGTTGTGCTCAGGCCCAAGCGGCTCGAGGACGAACGAAGGGGTTTCGAACAGGCGCGGAACCTCGAAGTCGTCGGGAACGAGCGCCACGGTGGCGGATCAGTCTAGTGTCGGCCTG